>CAZUXP010000021.1:0-19475 GCA_964624275.1 uncultured Methanosarcinales archaeon | reverse complement strand
TTAACCATGAATTAAACGCATTTTTTGCAGATTTAGGAACCCACTCTATGTTTTTATTAAATTCCAACATTTTTTGAGACAAATCTTCAGTCTTAAAAAACCACTGTTCAGTTGTTCGAAAAATAATTGGTGTTTGACTTCTCTCACAGTACGGATAATCATGCGTAATTTTTTGTTTGCCAATTAATGCACCATCTGCAAATAATTCTTTAATAAAAAAAACATCATCAGTTTTTGCAAGTTTACCTTTTGCAAACCCCATTGAATCTGAAAACATCCCATTTTCTAATACTTCATTAAATGGCGGAAGTCCATGTTTATGACCGACTTCATAATCTTCCGGTCCACAACCAGGAGCACAATGGACAAGCCCCGTACCACCAGAAGTATCGACATATTCTTGACTTAATAAAACCGTATGCAATGCGTCATATTTTCCTTGAATTTCTTTTAAAGCAGGAATTTTTTGCGTCCAAGGATGAATATATTTTTTTCCTTGTAATGTTTCACCCAAAAAATTATCAACAATTGTGAATTCTTTCTGTGTGACTTTTGAAAATGATTCAATGAGATCTTTTGCAACAATATATTTTTGATTCTCATGTTGCAAAGTCACATATTCAACAGTCGGGTTTACCATTATCGCCAAATTAAATGGAATCGTCCAAGGCGTTGTTGTCCAAATAACAAAATATGTATCTATTGAATCTGCAAGTTGAAATGCAACATAAATGGATGTATCTGTGACTTTTTTATATTCCATTTCATGTTTTGCAAGTGCAGTTTGATATGGAACACACCACCCCATTGTTCGTTTACCTTTGTATAATCGTCCCGTTTCATCTGCTTTTTTTATTAATGCCCAAACACCTTGTATATAATCAGGAGAAATCGGTTGGTATGCGTTTTCAAAGTCAAGTGTAATACCTAAACGCGTTAAATCGTCATTCATATCTTGCATCATTTCAGTACAAAAATTCTCACATTCTTTCGTGAATTTATCCTCACCAAATGATTTAATTTCGGTTGTTAAGTGTAAATTATGTTTTTTTAAGACCTTTTGTTCTGTTGGAAGTCCATGCATATCATATCCTGCTCGATCCCATACCGAGAAACCTTTCATTCGTTTATATCGCAGCACCATATCTTTTAATGTATGATTCCACGCATGTCCCATATGTAATTTTCCACTCGTATAGGGTGGTCCTTGTAAAAAATAGAATGTTTCCTTATCTTTATTTTGCGTATTTGCTTTTATACGAATATCGTGTTCTGCCCAAAATTTCTGTATTTTTGGTTCATATTCTAAGGGATTATAGGAAGTCATTTAAAGAAGAAAACCTTGAATGTATATAAATATTTCGAGTGGAAAAATCCACAGTGAATCTATACTTTGTCTTTTTTCTGTACTAATTCTTTTAAACGAATCATTTTTTCTCGAATAATGTCATAACCCATTTTCCAAGTATATGAGTCTTCTAAATCAATACCCATAACTTTGGCAGTTTGAACTGTTCCATTTGTTCCACCAACCGATAAATACTCAACAAATTGTTTGGAAAAAACTTCAGGGTTCTCTTTTCGTTTTTTTGCAAGAATAAGCGCTAGTATCATCCCAACACCATAATTATAACAATAAAATGGCGTATGATAAATGTGC
The DNA here is from genome assembly GCA_964624275.1 of uncultured Methanosarcinales archaeon. Taxonomy (GTDB): domain Archaea; phylum Nanobdellota; class Nanobdellia; order Woesearchaeales; family DATGWN01; genus CAZUXP01. Next base: position 17,815 of record CAZUXP010000021.1, on the reverse strand, counting down.
GGTATATATGACCAAGATATTAATTTTTCAGAAATATTTATAGAATCACCAAACTGTTCTTTTTGTAAATCAGTCCATAAAGTATGTAATTCTTGATTTGTCGTTCCTTTTTGAATAAGATTGTGAGCTTTTTCTTCAAATATTGAAATATATACTTGACGCTGAATTGTTTGATATGCATCATTAATTTGAGAACATAATAACTCAATTTGTTTTTCGTCTGGAAGTGTCTCAAGCAAATGCTCAGACAACATTTCTTCAAAAAACGTCGATACAGACTCTGCAATACCAATACTTGAATGTGAGCTAAATAAAGATTTATCAAGTGAATACATAGAATGAATCGCATGACCAAATTCATGCGCAAGCGTAAACATATCTTCTTTTTTATCTAAATATTGCATGAACACAAACGGTTTTATACCTTTACCAACACCATAATTAAACGCACCACCTCGTTTATGTTCTAGAAACTCTGAATCAACATGGCCATTTTCAATTAAATCTTCAATATAATCTTTAAATTTCGGATTAATATCATTGGCAACTTCAACAACATTTCGCAGTGCTTCTTTATATGGAACATCTTCGTTTTGCGTTAATTGAATTGGTGCATGTATATCATATAACTCCAATTTTGGTAATGAGAGTAATTTTGCTTTTAACGTAAAAAATTCTTGAAAAACCTCATTTGATTCTTGCGCAGAGGTAAACAATGCGTGAACTGCCTTTTGAGAAATATCTTCAGATTCTGTTCGAACTTGAAGCGGTGTTTCATATGAACGTAACGTAAGCGATTCAACCAAATAATCTTTTACAAGGGTTTGATACACATCTCCTAAAATATGCAGATTCTCAGAAAATTTCTCTTTAATTAATTTTGATGAATCTCGTCTTTTATCTCTATTTTCACTTAACATATATTGTCTCATTTGAGTTAATGTTTGAATTTTTCCATCATACTCAAAACGAAATGCACTTGAAATTGAATCGTATAAATTACTTAAAAATTCTGAACCCGTTACATCTTTTAATGTAATAATTCGTTCTTCTTTTTCAGAAAGTGTATATTTTTTTGCATCGTATTTTTTCTTAAATACATATGAGTCTTCTCCCAAGGAATCAGCTAATGAATACGCTTTTTCTTTTGAAAGTGAAATAAACCATAAATGAACAAAGAATAATTCATTTGAAATATACGCAGATAATTCATCAATTCGGCGTAATTCTTTTTTAATCTGTTCGTCTTGCGTGTTCTGTGAATTTTTTAAATACGCATACAAATTACATAAAAACACTTGAAACGAAATATCTTCTTTACGGCGAATCATTTTTATGAAATCGTCGCATGATATTTCATTTGATAATTTATCTTTATATGAACTGACAAAATCCTGAACTGCTTTTTGTATGTTTTGTATTTTTAGTTCATATTCAGTTGAACCAAAATCAGGCATTAATTGTGATAAATCCCAACTTGTTTTTTCATACTTCATTTTTTTGACTCCACATATTTTTGACCATTTAATATAACACGAAGCGTTTTACATGCAACACCATTTTGTTTTTCATATAAATCAGTAGCAGAATGTAAACTTGTTGCAAGACTAACAAGTTCACCTTTTGTATTTAATATCGCAACAGTCTCATTTTTTTTGATGTTTATATTTAATTGTAAAATTCCAGGTATTGTCAGTTGCGCACCATGACAAATCGGTGAAATCGCACCATCATGAACCCAAATTTTAGGTAAATGAGCAACTGCATCTTCAATAGGATGAATCATTGTTTTTAAAAGTGAATCGTCATTTTTTTCAGTATAATAATAATACGCATCTGTTAGTTCTTGGAGTGTAACTCGATTTTCATATTGAAAGTTTGCAACCCGTGTTCGAACTAATTGCTGCATATGCGCACCACACCCTATATCATCACCCATATCAGTACAGAGTTTTCGAATATATGTTCCTGCTTGACAACCAACACGAAATAACACATCTTGATCTTGAATTTCTAATATATCAATATAATAAATTTCTCGTTTTCGCAACTCACGTTTAATCGCAGACTTGACAGGAGGCATTTGTTCAATAACTCCAACATATTGCGCACATACTTTTCTAATTGTTTTTTCATCAACTGCTTTATGAAGATGTAACAAACACACATACTCTTTTCCTGCTAAAAGTAGGGCTTGTAGCACTTTTGTTGCTTTATCTAATGCTACTGGTAACACACCCGTAACGTTTGGATCTAATGTTCCAGAATGACCGCATGTTTTAAGCTCTAAAATATCGCGCGTATATGCTGAAACTTGATGCGATGTTGGACCTTGTGGTTTATCTACTAATACGATACCATTGTGAATCAATTCAGCTACTGAATTTTGCGGTTTGTGAGGAAGTGGTTGCTTAAACTCAGAATGTTTAGATAATATGTTCCAATCGCGTTTTTCATATGGAAATTGAGTCATACAATGTGAATAAATACAAGATTTATAAAACTTCAGTTTATGAGTTTCAACTGAAACTGATATATCATACGAAAGCTATTTTTTCTTTTTTAAATTTTTTTTTCTTGTGTATATAACTGTGTAAAACTTTTTTTCAATTCTTGCAATAATTTTTTATTACCTTTCCAATCAAACACATTTTCAAGAACTTCAACTAGGTTTGAAACAGGTATAATTGTAATACTACGCTCATGTTCTTTTGAAAGCACAACATCTTGCACATTACTTTGTGGAATAATTGCACGTTTTATTCCTGCGCCAATCGCAGCTTCTATTTTATATGAAACACCGCCTATTGGTAATATTGTTCCTCTGACTGAAAGTGAACCGGTCATTGCCGTATCTTGGCGTATCGGTATCTTTTTTAATGCCGATATTATTGAAACTGAAACTGCAATAGATGCAGAATCCCCCTCAACTCCTTCATATGTTTGTAAAAATTGAACATAAATATGGTTATCTTTTATATCAGTTCCAAAAAGATGTTTAATGAGCGCTGAAACATTGATAATAGCTTCTTTTGCAATATCACCTAACTTTCCTGTTGCAATAATTTGTTGATGACCTTTTGAACCTGATACAACTGCTGATTCGATAGGTAAAACAATACCCGAATACGATGAACCATCACCAAGTACAGCTAAGCCATTTATTCGACCTACAACTGACCCATTAGAATGAATAACTTCATATTCTTTTTTTCTCTCAATAATTCTATCAGCTATTTGTTTTTCAAGCGTTCCTGCAACACGTTTTGTTAATTCGACATGTTTTGCATCAACAAGTGAATCACCTTTTTCAACTGCTAAATCACCTGCTGCACGAACAAGACCCCCTAATTCACGTAATCGCAATGTTAAAGAACCTTTTCTGTTTGCTCGTCTTCTTGCTTCTTCAATTATAACTTCGACTGCATCTTTTGTAAAATGCGGGATTTTCCCATCTTTTTTGACTTCTTGTGCAACAAACTGTGCAATCTTATACTGATTCTGTTTAGTATCATCCATAGTATTTTTCATATATACTTCGTATCCGTACCCTCTTATTCGTGAACGTAAAGCTGGATGCATACGTGTTATCGAATCATAATTGCCTGCTGCAACAAGTATGAAATTACACGGAACTGGTTCGGTTCTAACCATTGCACCAGCACTTCTTTCTGATTGGCCTGTTATTGCGAATTTACCTTCCTGAATTGCCGTTAAAAGTTCTTGTTGTGTTTGAACAGCCAATGTTGCGATTTCATCGATAAATAAAACACCTAAATTTGCTTTATGAATCATACCACCCATCACTCGTTCATGCGCAGGAGTTCCCAAACCACCTGATTGAAAAGGATCATGTAATACATCACCAAGTAGTGCACCTGCATGTGAACCAGTCGCATCTAAAAATGGCGCTTGTGTTTTTTTTCCATTATCAACCACAAGTTTTGGAACACTTAGTTTTTGACCACCCACATTCATTCGACGATTCATATTTAATACTAATACAAAACCTAAAAGTAAAAACATTCCTGCTATGAGTGACGCGCCATACACTACTGGTTCATCAAAAGGAAATATTCGCCTATTATACATAAGATAAGGAATTAATGAGATAATAAGAAATATTATGATAAATATGACTGTTTGACTTTTCTGTGAACTTGAAGTTTCACCTCGCACTCTTGAAACCCATTTTCTCCCCTCACCCGCAGGTAAAACTCTTACAAGGGGTTGATTTTCATCGTTTGCGTTTTGAAATGACAAAATATCCATAAGTTTTTCTTTTGGAAGTAATTGTGCTAATGCAACACCCAACATACTTTTACCCGTACCTGGCTCACCTACTAGTAACACATGTCTTCTTTGTTTTGCGGCTTTTTTTATAATATGCACCGCTTCTTCTTGTCCAACAATCGTATCAATTATTCGTTTTGGAACAGAAATAGATTCAGTCGTTTGAAATGAGAATAAATCTTCATTTTGTTTATTTTGAACTACTTTTTTTTTCACAACAGGTTTTTTTTTTGACAAAATAGTTTTTTTCTGCGCCATATATAGACGTTATTTTTATTTTGTTTTTAAATGTTTGCTTAAAATAAACTCTACCTCAAGTCTCAATTATTTATGAAAGGTGCGCCTGATTTCACTTGCATAATTACAATCAATATATTATGAATACTCTAAATAGTAACATATAAAAATATAATTAAATAACGTAAGAATACAGCGTTACTTATCTTTAAGAGGTATTTGAATTGTAAATGAAGTTCCAACATTTACTTTAGAGGTAACCTCTATTATTCCTTTATGTAAATCAATAATATTTTTTACTATCGCAAGACCTAGACCCGTACCTTTAATTTCTTCAGTTTGATGTTGTTGGATTTGATAAAATGGATCAAAAATATGGGTGAGTTTTTTTTCTGGTATTCCTTTTCCTTTGTCAGAAACAATTATTTTTGCATAATGTTGATTTTTTGTTAAAATAATCTTAATTTCTGAATCTTTATTTGAAAACTTAATTGCATTACCAACAAGATTTACCAATACTTGTTTCATTTTAGATTCATCACAAGGTATTGGTTTACAAGACTGTTTCTTATCAAATAAAAGTTTAATTTTCTTTTTCTTTGCTTCTAACTTAAAAGAATCAAGAACATATGTTATGATGGCAGTTAAATTACAATGCTCAATTTTTAAGACAGTTTTACCTGATTCTAATCGAGAAAAATCTAAAATATCATTTATTAAATCTCCTAATCTATCTGATTCTTGTCGAACAATATCAAGGGAGTCCTTTTGATTTTTATTAATAGTTCCCAATTTTTCATTAAACAATAATGATATATATCCTTTTATGGAAGTAAGCGGTGTTCGAAGCTCATGAGATATCGTTGAAACAAATTCGGATTTAAGTTCATTTGCTTTTCGCAATTCTTTATTTGCAGCAACAAGTTCAGCAGTTGCAGTCTGAACTTTCTCTTTTAATTCCTTATTTGCAAGTTCTTGAGTCAATTGAAGTTCTTGCTCCAAAGTATAACTTTTCGTTCTATCTCTAAGTAATATGACAACATGCACAACAGTATCAACTGAGAGTATTGGATATGCAAAAACATCAAAAATACGAATTTTATTTTGCGGTAATCGGACTGAAAAATGTTCTTTTGCCTCTACATTAGATTTTCGTTCAAAAAGCGAATCAAGCATCGAAGTTATTTCTTTTTTCAATTCTTTTTTATGTATAAATTGAGTAATTTTTTGTTTCACTATTTGATTTTTTATCAAAAAAGAATTTCGCACAAATTTATTTGCATAGGCAATTTCATAATTTTTATTTACTATAAGCATCCCACTTGGAGAATCTTCTAATACTTTAACAAATGAACGTTCAATTGTTCCCAGACTTTTTTCAAAAGATTCACTTGCTTCTTCAAGTGTTAATTCTCGTAATTTTAAGGCAGTTTGTGATGCATAAACATCAATTAATGATTTATGATGAAAATCTAATTCTTCACGAGTAAAAAAGAAAACAAAGCCATGATTAAAATCTTCAAATTTAAATGGTACAACTAATATGAATTGGGATTTAAATTTTTGATTTATACGCATTTGCGTGATTAAATTAACTTCAGCCAAAAATGGATCAGACTGCCTTTGTAAATGTAAAATCATTTGAGGTGAAATTTGAACTGAATCTAAAGAGCCTTTTGCCATATTAAATCCAATTTTTCGAAGAAGTTTTTTTTCATTACAAACTAATACAAATGCAGAATTAGAAAGTTTTTCGTGTGATATTATTTGCGTTACAAATAAGTCCAAAACTTTTCGGGCTGTTGTCAAACTTGCAAGTTCTTTCATATATTGTTTATACGATTGTAATGTTTGAACTTCAGCATGTAACGTTTTTTTTTTGTATATATAAAAAATAATAATGGCTAAACAGGATAAGATAATAAACTCTGCAACAAACAAACTAATAAATATATATATATTTTCTAAAATCATTTTGACAATAAATCTGAAGCTTTTTTCTTTTGAATGTGAAGTCGTAAAATTGGTTTTATACCTTGTTCATATGAAAATTTCTTCTGGGAATTATCATCAACTATGAACTCTTCACTACCATATAAAAACGGCATATTAGAATCAAATTTTTTAACTAAATCTGCTGTATTAAGTGATGAATCGGTTTGTAAAACAAAAGTATTCTGAGTCAAATGGCCAAAATACAAACTGATAATTGAATGAAGATGACACTCGTGTTGTATAAATTTAACTAAAAATGAAACTGACTCCATTGCTTTTTTATATCCAAAATGTGCAACATATTCTGAAAAATTGTTTAAAGATATGTGATATACTGATTTTGAAAAATGAGTTCGCAAAAATTCTTCGCTTACCGAAACATCATAAAGTCCCGTACTTATATTCGTTTTTTGATTCTTTTTCTTTAATAACGATAAAACTCGTACTTCTAATTCTAAAGGATCAAAAGGTTTTATAATATATTCATCAACACCGAGCGTTAAACCTGTTGTTTTATCCGCAATATCCCCCTTTGCCGTTAACATAATTACAGGTATATGTTTTGTCAATTTATTTGATTTAATTTGACGAAGAACAGAAAAACCATCTATTTTTGGCATCATAACATCTAAAATAACTAAATCAATATTTTCAGTGATTTTCTCTAAAGCTTCCAGTCCATTTTTTGCAATAACAAAATCATAGTTATTTTTACCAAGCGTGAATTCGACAAGCTGAACGATATGTGGCTCGTCATCTGCCAATAAAACAGTAAATTTCTGTAAAAGAGGAATACGCCACAACTTAGCTTTTCCAAGAATTTTTCCTTCAATAAGACCTTTTTCATGTAAAATATCTAAATATTTTGCAACAGTCACTCTATTATGTTTTATCTGCTCAGCTATTTGTGACGAATAAGACCAGTCCTGTATTTGAGATAAATATGCAAGTATCTTCTCAGTTATTTGTAAATCCCCCATAAATAATATAAAGCGTTTAAGATATAAATACTTTACGATTCATTTAAAAATGAATTAAGAAAATATGATTGAATTAAGAATATTATTTTCGAGATTTTTTCTTTGAATTTGACTGTTTTTTTGGTTTTTTTTCTTGTATAATCTGCGATTGCACAATTTTATAATCAAAATATAGAATTAAAAAAAAAATCATAATTATGATGATACCTATTAATACATAAAACCATATTGATGTTTGTTGAGAACTTTTAGGTTTTACGATAATCGTAAGTTCAGGTGACTTGGTTGTTGCATTTTGATTATCAGTTGCATAAGCATGCGTATGCAAAACGCCTATAAAATTTTCTTGTGGAACAACAGTAAGAATTTCATTGTCTAATTGTAAATCAACACCATCATCAACCGCATTAATTGCGAATCGTAGTTCACCTCCATCAGGATCTACAAAAAAGTCCGAAAGATTATACTCTCGTGAAGTATTTTCTAAAATAATCATATATTGTAATGAATTATCTTCAAACGTCACATTTATCTCTGAGAGTTTTTGTGCAACTTCTTTTTCTGCTTTTTGGCGTCTTATCAACTCCTCTTCAGTTTTATCTTGAAGTTTATGTTCTTCTTTTTCAGTTATGCTTTCATTATCAGCATTTTCATCTCCGAGCACAGATGTTTTATTCATATCCGTCGTATTTTCTGTTTGATTTATACTTTCATTAAAATCAACACTCTCAGGTGTAAATAATGAATTAAACCAATTTGAAATGAAGCTGATTATCCGATATATTACATTTGGAAGATTAGTATTAGCGTCCTCATCATCAGAATAAGTATCATTCATTTCTTCAATAGAGATAAATTCTGTTTCATTTTGAATTGGATATTCAATAAAAGTTTCATTTGTCAAATTATCCTGCATATTGAAATATGTTGGAACATAAAGTAATGCTAATAATAATAAAATAAATAATATTATAATTAAAAACAAACCACCAAATATAAACAATATGTATCTTTTTTGATTTTTTGATTTTTGAGTTTGATTATGTTTTAAGAGGTTTTTTTTTTGCGTCATAACTTTTTTTGGAATTTTTGACTGTTTGTCACCTTTTGATTTTTTATTCAACAATAACATAATTGATATCAAAAATAATACTAAAAATAGTATTACACATAACCACAATAACCACATATATGATGGTTTATAATCTAATAATATTTTAACAGGAATATCTCGCAAATATACATCGTTTTCTACACGAAGTATTGCAGAATATGAACCATTTTGAATAGTTTGATTTGCAGATAAACTAATCGTTGCAATTGCTGTTTCATTTGAACGCAACGTAATCTGAGATGGTTGAACACTCATCCAATCTTCACCAAATAATGTAACTGAGTATGTATCATCTAATAGTCCGTATTGGGATAAATATATATTATAATCTCTCACAGTTCGATTTGCATGAATAATAGTTGACTGAATATCGACACCATAACAAGTATCAGATGATTGTGAATGTAATGTTATTTTCATTGAATCATTTGCTAACGCAGAATGTATATTTGCTTGAACATCCAATTTATTTTTTGAATGAAGCATTGATTGTGTATTATTTACAATCAAAAATGTTTCAACGATTTCTTGCGGTTCTATTGTAAATATAGATTGTTCAAAATAAACATTTTCTGAATCTAAATTATGTGTCAGTGTTATATTTTCAGTATATATACCTGTATTTTGTACAGTTATAGGAATGTATTCTATTTTTGGACAAATGTTATAAGTATTTGCAGGACTTTGAACAGATACGTCATAACATTCTAAAACCTCAATAGTAACATCTTTTTGTGCAGTCAATCCAGCAATACTTTCTTTTGCCGTAATAGTTAATGTATGGTTTCCAATAGTTTTTTGTAATGGTTCAAGTAATAATTGCGTTTTTATTAATTGGTTTTCACCAATAACATATTCAGCATATGCTGGTTGAACAAATTCAACATTCTTTGTTTGTACAGTTAGTATATTTGAAGTTGAAACATCATTTTGAAAAAAAACGTCTAATGCTTCTGCACCGTATTGGCAAACAGATATTTCATCAGCCACATCCATCGTAAAATCATAACAAGGATTAATCGTATAACTTATTGGCACTGAACCACTATATCCTGATCCTTCTGCGAGGAATTCAAGCTGAAAATTTTTATTACCAAAATTATTACAAGCAAACTGTACATAAACAAGACCATCATATGTTTGACCTGGAGCTAAAAATATTTGATCAGGCAATGAAACTTCGTGTTCATATCGATTCGTTAAAACTCTATATGTTTCAGGAAATGAACCTGTATTTGTAATTTGAAAGGGTATTGTTTCAAACTCACATGGACATCCTGAAAATGTTGTTTGTGATACTCGAACATCTAAATTTGAATCATGCGTTACTTGCAAATTAATTTTGAAAATTGATTCTGATAATTGAGTTTGAAGTAAGATATCTAAGTCATAAATGCCTTTTTCCCGACAAGGTATTGCATAATAAACAAAGATTTCTTTTGATTCTTCAGAATCAAGTGTAACTGAATTTTGTGAGAATGATACCCAATCACGTAATTTTGTTTCTAAAATTGATAAATCAATAGTAATAGTTGTTGGATTTGGATTATGAAGTGTAAATGAACTTTGAGAATTCATACAACTTTCAAGTGTTATTTGCGTTGAATCAGTAAAAACAATTGGATCATATGAAAAAGCAAAACTCATACAAAATATAAAAATTAACATCCAAACGAATTGTTTCATCATCAACTTACCTTATTGTGTGTGATCTTTGTTATACATTAAATAAAAAAATAAAAAGAAAGAAAAGGCATTAATAGTATGCCTTACCTTTTTCCATGTCTTCATCATCTCTTCCTCGAAGTTTTGTAAATACTACAATAATTCCAAGTAATACTAAGATGATTACAAGCACAATTACACTAATAGTCAAAATTTCTGTTAAATTTGACTCTTTTTCCGGTGCAACAATATTTGCTTGTGCTAATACACTTTGTGTTTTACCCTGTGTTGATACATCTATACCAAAAGTTTGAACACCTAATGGCGCATCTTCTTTTGCATTCACATATACATAAACAGTTTTTGACTGGCCAGGATTAACAATTGGTGCTTGTTCACTTAATGAATGTGTACCCCAATTTTCAACTCCAGTTACACCAATTGTGTATGTTCGCGCAGAACTTCCGTCATTTTGAATAACAACAGGAAATGATGAACCGCTTACACCAGCTGTAATCATTTGCGCTTGTGGTGCACTTATAACTGTTTTCTCTGTTTCAGTTGGTTGTGGAGTTGATGATGAATTAGTACAGAGTTCGCTTTTTAAAATAACAATTTCCTCTGTAAATGATACAACATCAAATCGGTTATATTCAACTTCAAATTCAACATCATAAATACCTTCTTCAGCACACTGCGGAATTCGTAAATATATTTCTTCAGTTGTTAATCGTTCACCACGACCTAACATTGCTTCACCACGAACTTCTCGAACGTAAGTTGATTCAACAATATTTAATGCCGGAATTCGAGTTGTTACTTTAATATCTTCCTGATCATTTTCACCAATGTTCTCAAGTCGTAATTGTGCTAATAATGCACGTCCTGCGACAACTGAACCACCTGGTGAGAATATTACATCTCGAACTAACATTTGATTTCGCGGACCAGATACTCGAATAGTAAATGAATTACTTGAGTAATCATATCTTCGATCTTGTACCGTTACTCGTAAATCATAAACATCTTTATCTGAATCTACTGGAACTTGAACTTGCAAATCGATAAAATCAGTATCCCCTGATCGTAAGTCAAATACACCACTATGATCTGAAACTTGAACATAATCTGAATATTCATATCCAACAAGTCTTGTTGAAACTTCTACATCTTCAACATCAGCTAAAGCTTGAAGCTTTACTCGAATATCTAATTCTTCATTCACATCTACTCGAATGTTTTCGCCACTCTGATAGATGTCACCATTGATTCTAATATACTCTAATTCTACATCATTACTTGTCGAAACATTATTTGCCGCAAACGACACTCCAATTGTTATCAACAAAACAAATGCGAATACCATTGTTTGTAATATCTTTTTCATTATTTTATCCCCCCTTAGTATTTGGCGATACATGTTTGTTTGCCATTGTTAAGGACATTTCATTTATAAATTTTTTGTTTTTTGTTATTTAAAAGTAGTGTCTAAAAAACACTACTTTTTCATACTCTTATTGAATATACACCTCTCGATGTATTGTTCGCTGTGTTTTCTGATTACTTCCAGTCACTATACGAATTGTATAATATCCCGATTGTACTTGGTGATATAATGGAAGCACAACACGTTTTGTATCTACTTGACCAACTCGAAGTAAATCTGAATACACTGATCGATGTATTCCAAGTTCTGGAATCGAGATAATAGCTTTTATATTATCCAAATCAACATTACCATCATTTTCAAATCGAATTGATAATGTGAATTCTGTTTCACGATCTTGGTATACAACGTCTGGAATCTGAATAAACGGTATTTTTAAGTTTATATCTTCATCAGACATTGTTGATTCTAATTGCGGGAAATCTTGAACAACAGTAACTTTTGACATATCGTGAACAGTGTCAATACCGTCAGATACTGCAAATACTACATTTGAACTTCCGATTCGATTTGTTTGTGCTGAACAAATAAAAATTGATTCTTGTTCAATTTTACATCGAACTACATCTTTATTAGATTCTTGCACTATAGCAAATGTTAAATTAGAACCATCCGGATCAAACGCATTATCTGATAAATTGAATAAAACCACATTTTGTTCATTTCTTTTTAACTGACCATTTGGAATATTTGATTCAGTTGGTTCATTCGGATTTTCAGCTACAACAACAGTAAATTGTTCAAAAACTGTATGTACTCCATCAAAAGCTGAAACTGTGATAACACTCTGACCAAATTGATCAGGTTGGACATCACAATGTAATACTGAATTTGTTAAAAAACAATTAACCAGTTGTGGGTTTGTTTGATTCACAATTGCAAACGTTAAAGTATCACCGTCAGCATCAAATGTATAATTTTGTAAATCAAAAATATTTTGATTCAAACCTGAATCTTCATCTAATTCAACATTTGGTATTTGATTAAAAGTCGGCGCTTGATTTGGAGGTGGAACAACACTCACAACAAATGATGCATCAGTAGATGTTGTGCCATCATGTGCGCGAACAACAACAGTTGAATTGCCTAATTGCGAGAGTGCAGTACATGAGACCAAACCCGAGGATGTAACTAAACAACTCGAACGATTAGGATGAGATTGATTTACAATACTAAATGTCAATGAATCTCCATCAGCATCAAACGCATAATTTTGTAAATTCAAAATGTTTGATTGTAATCCTGAATTCACAACGAATTCTTGATCAGGTATTTGATTAAAAGTCGGTGCTTGATTTGGTTCATCAATAATTGTCACGGTGAATGTGTCACTTGCAACATTTGCACCTGCATTGGCAGTAAACCAAACTTCAACCTCATTGACTCCAACCATATTTGGTTGAACATCACATTCCAAGTATGAACCATTTACAAAACAGTCAACAATATCGCTTCTCGTTTGCGTAATATTCCAAAATACTGCAAATGATGTTAAATTTGGATGTGTTATATAGTCAAAGAAATTAAAAATCTGAGAGTTAAATCCTGAATTTTCACTTAATGTAACGTTTGGAAAATTTGCTTGTGGAAGTATTACTGATTCAGCTACAACAACAGTAAATTGTTCAAAAACTGTATGTACTCCATCAAAAGCTGAAACTGTGATAACACTCTGACCAAATTGATCAGGTTGGACATCACAATGTAATACTGAATTTGTTAAAAAACAATTAACCAGTTGTGGGTTTGTTTGATTCACAATTGCAAACGTTAAAGTATCACCGTCAGCATCAAATGTATAATTTTGTAAATCAAAAATATTTTGATTCAAACCTGAATCTTCATCTAATTCAACATTTGGTATTTGATTAAAAGTCGGCGCTTGATTTGGAGGTGGAACAACACTCACAACAAATGATGCATCAGTAGATGTTGTGCCATCATGTGCGCGAACAACAACAGTTGAATTGCCTAATTGCGAGAGTGCAGTACATGAGACCAAACCCGAGGATGTAACTAAACAACTCGAACGATTAGGATGAGATTGATTTACAATACTAAATGTCAATGAATCTCCATCAGCATCAAACGCATAATTTTGTAAATTCAAAATGTTTGATTGTAATCCTGAATTCACAACGAATTCTTGATCAGGTATTTGATTAAAAGTTGGTGCTTGATTTGAAGGTGGAAGTGAACTTCCTTCAACATAAATTGATTGTGAAATCGTATCAGATACTGGATCACCGAATTGACAATCTTTTACCGAACCTTCAACACTAACTGTATAATATCCACTTTCTGTTGGATTAAAAATAAATTCCGTTGTTCGAAATGTATCAATCGATGTTGCGGATGATAATATACGATTTTCAGTATGAATAGTTGAACCATTTTTTTGAACACTGAAATCAAGTTCAACTGGAGATGCATCTAACTCACCAAAGAAATCATACGTGTTTGCTATGAATTCAACTGATGTTTGTAATTCATTGCCAACTTCCGGATATTGTGGAGATACTTGAAGGTTTTGTACTAATGCATAACACATTTGCGTTTCACCTTCGTGAATAACCGTAAAATCTTTTTGTGAAAAATGTGATTCAGAGTCTAAACATTTGTCGTCTGTAACTGTTGAAACAACACGTGCAGAATATGCACCTGTATCTTGAGGTACATATGAAAATTGTACTTGTTCCTCACCTGAAAAATCAATTTGAACCGATTCTGATTGTGTATTAATAACAGTTCCTTGCGAATCAACTATTTCTAACACAACTTGTGTTTGAACTTGATAATGTTCTCTAATTTGACTTGGAACATAATTTAATGGACCAGCCACAGCAATTGGACTATGCACGGTAGAATCTAAACTTGTTAAAATATCTACCATTACTGGTTGATTTGGATGAACAGTATTTGTAACAGAAAATGAATCTATGACTGAACGACACATCTCAACTTTTGCAAGTTTTGTTTGTTGAACATGAGAATGATAATAATCACCATTTGGATTACTCGCTGTTATTTTTTGTTCATATGGAATATAACCATCTTTAAATATATACACACCGTATCCATGATTACTCGTATACAAAGGATCATTTGGGAAAAAAGTTTGAATCCTATTTGTATTATGAGAAAATAATGTTTGACTATTAAATATTTGTTGTCCAATTTGTGAACAATCTGCATTCATACATACAAATCCAATTGCATTTACTTGCGTAATTGGTTGAGTTGTTGTTTGTAATTGACCATTCTGTTTATATTCTGCATAAAAAACATCATTTTCAATAAAAATTGTTGCTGATACTGTTGTTAATAATATAAACACCATTAACATGTTTAAAAATAAGAATCGATATTGTTTCATTGTAATTACCTCATAGACTTCCGCCTAAACCTCCTTGTATATTGATATTCGCGCCACTTGGTGTTGGTGCTGGGACTGGCCGACCACCTGAACCACTGTCAATTGTAATTTGTGGACTTGGATTTGTTGGTGGTTGAATTGGTCGTGATGGCACATCAGGTTGTGGTTTACTTGTTTGTGTTGGAGTTTCTTCTTTTACTTCTTCTTGTGAATCACCACTTGATGAATCTTTTGTTAAATGCCCCGATACACCTGCTGCAACTAAACCAACTAAATATGCATACGATGGACTTCCTTTTTGAACATTTGATAATTTATAATGTGCCTCGATATCAAATTTTACATCACCAATTTGCAATGGAATTGACACATTAGTTAATGCTTCTAAATTAATTGAGTGAAGTGCTTCTGGTTCATATGAAAATATTATTAGCGAAGTATTTGCATGCTTTGCAGACAAATAATTTCCACCAAATTCACTTAAAAGTGAATCTAAATTATGTGCATTTTGTGAACGATTTATTGGCTGACCAAACGATAAATCATTCCAACCGATTTTTGTATCTTTTATTGAATCACGCGTTGCATAATGAGTTAATGATTTTAAACCCATACTTGAAAGAGCCCAGATTCCTCCACCAGCATAATTTCCGCCTGAAAATGCAGTAAATGTTGCTCCTTCAGCCAAACTTGTTGCGAGATGTCCTTTTGAAGTCCCATCATATTGTTTTACAAATATTTGTGGAAGCTCACCATCAAAATCAGGTATAACATGAGATAATGCAAATTGAATTTTTTCACTATCAACAAACGTATAATATATATTAAAACTTGTATCTTTTGCTAAACCTGCACGACGCATTGTTGGTTCAATTTTTTTTTCAATTGAAACTAACACCATATCGGTTTGATTATCAGAAACACCAACAATTCCTGAAATACCTTGAGGTTTTTGCGGATCTTTATTTGGCCAAAAAGCCTGATAATGCAATTGCGAATCAATATTTGAATTTTCTGGAAGTATATCCATAACTTGATTATCTGTAACTGGTTGGTAAGATTGTAAATGTACATTGGGATGAAATTTGTTTGATACTGGTTTATTTAATTGCTCATAATTTTGAACCAAATCATTTTGTGTATGAATGGCAGTCGTTGTACAACCCGATCCAAGCGCAAGGCTTGCTCCTAGTGTTGCTAAACCCAAATATTTTTTTGAATTTTCACGTAATTTTGAATACATATTTTTCATTTTATCTTACCCCTCTTAAACCATTTGTAAAATTGTTTTGCATGTTTTGACTGATTGTATATAACGCACTTACTTTATATGGTTCTATATTAAGTGCCTGCGAAACATCTTTAACGTTCAAATCATCTTGTGTTTGAATTCTGCGAGATTGTTCTGACATCTCTGGAAATACATGTGTAAAACCACGAGATATATTTTGTCCAATTATGCGTAATTGATCTGACGTATATTCTTGCGAAGATTTTAATGGAACATCTAATACTAAAGAACCATTTGCAGAATATTTCGTAAAAAAATGATTATATACTGGTACTATTTGATCTATATAAGAATTTGCAATTTGTAACCGTTCATCACGTGAACGAAATCGCTCAACTTTTGTTGTTTCAATTGGTTTAAGAACTGCTTTAGTATTACCTTCGTCTAAGTGATTATTTGCAGCATACACAGGTATTTCTTCAACATTTATTGTTTCACCCACACCACGTAATTTTTGAAGCAAATTATTGCCTTGAAATTGTAAAAATGTATTTGAATCATATGTTAAACTCGATGTTTGTATTTCTGGTGGTTCTTCAATTTTTTCTTCAAGGAATGTTTCTGTATTTCGATTTTCAGAAAAATGTGATGTTTGCGGAGCACTTGCAAAATATAATCCAATTGATGCAATACCAATTGCTGCAATTTGTGATGCTTTTCTCCAAAAACTCGGTCTTGACGTTTCAATTGAGCTTGCCTTAGAATTTTGAAACGTTTGACTCCCTGAATACGAACTTGAAGACGGAATAGTCTGCATTTTAAACAAAGACTGATTTACAGAATCACCCACTTCTTGTGAAATGACTGTACGGGGTTGTTCTTTAATTACAGCTTTTGCAATTTTTGTATCAAATGGCCAATGAGATTGCTCTTTTTGCAATTTTTGTTCAGACACCTTTTCATCAACACGTTGTGCTATCGTCTCATATGAAATAACCTCATCACTCATTGAATTCATCTGTTCTTCCAGTACTTGTCCTAATGCAAATGGGTCCAACAATTTCATAAAATTACCTTTTCTTTATTCTTAAGTAGATACAGAATGAAAAGGTTATTTATAAATCTATTTGTTGAAACTACTATTAAGTAATACTAGTTAAGCTTAGGTAATTAAAAGTATTTTAGAAGTGATAATTTAGTTTTTTAAAGGCAATTTTTAATAAAATTTAGCAAATTTAACAATACAGATAAAAAAAGTGTAAACAGCTTTCTTAGGTTCCCGTACATACGTACAGTACAACTAAAAACGTGAACTTGCTTAACTACCGTGTTCGAAATGGGAACGGGTGTTACCAAATTGCTCTGACCGTTTACAATTAAATGGAAATTCGATGTCTTTATAAAGTTATTTGTTTATTTGACTCTGTGCTATCCTATATTCGGTTCACACCTAAGTACCTTGATGCAGGAGTTTTAT
>CAZUXP010000020.1:0-22870 GCA_964624275.1 uncultured Methanosarcinales archaeon | reverse complement strand
ATTACAACTCAAATGATTTTTGATTCAAGTGATAAAAAACTAGCAAGTACTCGAGAATCAGAAAATTTAGAAATTAGATTTCAAAAAACAAATTCTGAGTGTGAATGGGGTATTATTGATAACAAGTTTTTTATGCAACATAAAGATAAAGCCTTTTTAATAGAAGATGCAAAATTTGTTGAAACATTTTCAGAAATGTTTGATAAGTTATGGATATTAGCTGAAAAGTAATCCAAATTCATCTTTTATAAAAGGAGTGGTAAATATGTATATTACAGCTAATACCGCAAACATCACCCGTACCACCTCAAAACAAAAAATTTTATATATTGTAACTATTTACAACATTGTAAATATGACACAATTACTCACTAAACGAATTCCAGTATCAGATGCAAGATGGAAAGAGCTTGGAAATATTAAACAAGCAGGGCAAACATATGATGAGTTGTTAGCAGATATGATTGTCGCTTACAATCGAAACAAACTCAAAGAATCAGCAATCTTTGCAAAAAAAGGCAAAGGAACTTGGCATACATTAGATGACATTTGAAATTACAATTTCAGACCAAGTAAAAGAATTTCTGCAAGCTTTACTCGATAAATCTAGACGTATTTGTAAAAATGGATTACAAAAACTTGAGCATCCCTTTCCAGGAGAAGGAATTGGTGACAAAGAAAAATTAGTTATTAGTGGTGAAGAAATATATAGATTACACATCGGACGCTCTTATACAGCTTTCTATATAATTGATGTTAAAAAAAAGATGGTACGAGTTATCGAATTATTAACAATAGAAAAAGCTCACAAAAAATATAGATATAAGTGATTTTTTCATCTTTTATAAAATTCGCTCCGAGTATGCATATACAAATGGTGGTACAACGCAGACCTGTTACGGCTCGCCAACAGTACGCCCATTTCTACTTCTCAAAAGTGGGATTTGAACTGCTATGCTGATGATTCTAAGAAAAAAGTATATACTTTTTAGCATTTGATAGAATTGATTTGTTGGAGAAATACCTTAATTTGCAACAATTTTCTATTCACTATATCAACCAAACATTAAGCTATTTCAAAGTCCATTTATATACTAAATCCTTTCATTTACCTGAAGAATTAGTAGCATACATTCAAAATAAAACAAAAGGCAGTTATAACCTAACTAAAGCTTGTAGAGTGTATCTGAATGCTTTGGAAAGTTTAGAATAATTTTATAAACTTGCTGAAACTAAAATAATGTATGAACGATATAGATTTTAAATCCTTTTTCAAACTTTATTCTAAAAATGTCGACAATGCTAACTCAATTGGTTTCTGGAAACTTTCAGATCAAATTATTCAACAAATTATTCTTGATAATGTACCAGATAAAGATAATGAAACAATTACAATTTTAGATGCGGGTGGAGGTACTGGTCGGTGGGCTTGCAATTTAAGTAAGTTATTCCAAGGAAAATTTGTTGTATATGACAAGTCAGAAGATATGTTGGATAAAGCCAAAGAAAACATTGCAAAAAATAATTTAAATCACAGGATAGAAGTTAAGCAAGGTGATATGACTGAGATGAGTTCAGTTGATTCTAATTCTATAAATTATATAATTAGCATTTATAGTCCGATTAGTTTCATATATGAGAAAGAGGAAGCTTTCAAAGAGTTATATCGTATTCTAAAGCCAGGAGGAACGATGCTAATTATGGGCCATGGATATTATAATGCGATATATTCTAAGATAAACAACTATCATGCAAAACCAGATGAGGTAGATGAACTAGTTGATAATCAATTTGTAAAATGGGCAGAATATGTACCCAAATTAAATGTTTTTTCTAAGGAAATAATGGAAGCGGATTTGGAAAAATCAGGATTTAAAATTAAAAAAACTTATGGCATTCCAGTTTTTGTTCAACCAGGTCCTGAGGATTTTGATCCGAATAATGGTAAAATTAGTTCTATTTCAAAAGCTTTGGAGAATGAAAAATTTTTCAAAAAAGTGTTTGAAAAAGAAATGCAATTTAATTCGAATAGTACTGTTTCTAATAGAGGAGTAAATATCTTTTCGGTAGCCACAAAGGAGTAATAAAATGGACTTTAAAAAAAAATACCCTTGGTTAAAAAAAAAAACTACCGTAAAAGAATATGTAGAACCTGATTATTATAATAATTTACTTAAGGATTATATTTTTGACAATAAATCTGATTTGGAACATTTCAAACTTTTTTTACAACAACGCAAAAATTCAGCTGATGACTTAGTTTTGGAATTAGGTTGCGGTACAGGGCGTTGCACCGATGTTTTTTTATCGGAAGATTCCTTTAAGACTATTACATTAGTGGATTATAGTAACCAAATGTTAACTTTTTGTAAAAAAAAATATCCTCAATTAAATATTTTGTTTGAAGAAAATGATTCGCTCCAGTATTTAGAATCTAGTAGTCAGGTTTTTAACTTAATATATAGTCTTTGGAGTTTTTCCCATTCAGTGCATCAAATGCTAGATGAAAAAGGGTTGGAAAAAGGAAAACACTATTTGAAAAAAATTATAACTAAAATGATTTGTGAAAATATGGGTTCGCAATCTGAATTCTACCTTGTTCACTTTGACTCAAGATCAGAAGAACAAAAAATACTGTTAAAACAATGGGCAAAAGTATTTCCTATATTTGAAGACCTGACTAAACAGAGTCCATCAAAGTTATTTTTAGATGAAATTTTTGAAGAATTAAACAAACAAAATGTAATTAAATATGAGTCACATCACTTGGAGGGAGAACCTATAAAATATGAGTCTCTTGAAGATGCCCTTGAAATATTTATGAACTTTCATATGGAGTCATACTTTAATGAACATGAGTTACTAGAAGAAGTAATAGAAGATTTGACTACGTATTTTAAGGAAATTAAAGCTAAAAAAGGCTTATATTTAATCAAAACTGGATGTTTTATATATAAGATTTTAAAAGTTTAAGAACATGAAAAATATTGAAAAAATTTCCGAATATTTAATTAGTAGAATTAAAGAAGTTAATGAAAAATACGCAACGTACGGTGATTTGCATGAACCCGTCCCAAAGTATTTACCAAGTACTCACGTTTTGGAACTAACGAGAAGTAAATACTACCATCTAATTCTCATATTACGTCATTTTTTAAAAAATGGGAGCGATGATTATTTTGGAAATATACTGAAAGGTTTCAACATCGATTTATTTATGATGACCCCTAGTGTTTCATCACCTATGGGTCCGGGTTCAGATTCTGAGCCGATTGAAATTAAGTTTGGCAATCTTTTTACAAATCTAGTTGATTCATCACAATTTGGATTTGAGCCAATTCTTCTCAACGATTTTGATTTAGTTTATTGTTATTTACCTTCGATGCGTGGAGAAGATGCAGATAAAAGACACTTAAATCAATTTTATCATTGCGAAGCAGAAATTAAGGGAGATTTGAACAAACTTCTTCCCATTATTGAACAGTACATAAAAAATTTAGCAACAATAATATTACTTCAAGATAATATTATTCGGAAAATAAGCTTGAATTACGAAAAAACAAAAGAATTTTTAACTCGTTTATGTGAATATGATTCTTTTCCAAGAATAACTTGCGAGTATGCTATTAAAGTGTTAGAAGAAAATGACTTAAGTAATTTAGTCAATTATACTCAAAAAGGTAATGATATATCTTCTGAAGGTGAAATTCAATTAGCTCGAATTTTAAATTTTGATGTTCCTTATTGGTTAACTCACTTTGATAGGGATCGGGTCCCATTTTATCAAAAACCAGATCCTGAAAATAAAAATAAAGTTATCAATGCTGACTTAATATTTCCTCCAATCATTGAACAATCATTTGGTGGAGAAATTGTTGGTTGTGGCGAAAGACAAAATCTTGTTGAAGAAATGTACGAATCATTAAAAAGACAGAATGTTAATTCTGCAAATTATGAATGGTATATTAACATCAGAAAAATAGGTAATTATCGCACAACTTCAGGATTTGGTATAGGAATTGAACGCTTTATTACATGGGCATTAGCGATTGATGACATCAAAAAAGTAATACCCTATCCGAGGTTAAAAAACATCGTTACTTATCCTTAGAATAAGAAAGAGTATTGTTATCAATAATGACTTCATCACCATATCGTAAAATAAACTGCGGGTCTGTATGCCCAAAATCAACATTTGTAACAACCGGTATGCGTACATTGAATTCACTAAGCGTTTTAATAATTAATTCATCTAGTTGCTTTTTTTCATCATCGGAAAAGTTTCTCGCTCTTCCGAAAATTATCCCTTTTATTCGATTTAAAATTTTGGAAAATCCATAATTTCTTAATGCATATTTAATTTGTGTCAATGAAGGTTTATCATCACTCGTTTCTAAAAAAAGAATTTTGTCATCCCAGAATTCAAGGTCTGGCCAATAAGATGCTCCTTTAATAAATTCCAGAACTTCTAAACAACCGCCAAATAACTTACCTGTTCCTGTTTTGGCGGAGAGAAAATTAAAACCGCTATTTTTTTTTTTTGGATTAAGTTCAATTACTCCTGCACTCCAATCTTCGTACCCATCATTATACTCTTCGAAAGGAATTAATGGCGGTTTTTCTCCAGACATAATTTTTCCGATGTAATTGAACCATTCCTTGTAAAAGTGCATGTGTGAAAAACCTGCCATTACAGTAGGTCCATAATAACACGGAATTCCGTGTTGAGATAAAAACACAAATAATGCAGTTGGGTCTGAATAGCCCATAATGGGTTTTTTGTGTTTTTTTAATAATTCAATATCTAAGTGTTCAATTAAGAATGCACAATCATCTCCACCTATTGAGCATATAATTCCTTTAACCTCTTCATCTAAAAAAGCATCGGTTAAATCTTTTGCACGTTGTTCAGGAGATCCTTGTTTTCTTGTAAAATTAAACTCTTTAGTTTTAAAACCTAATTTATTTAAATTTTCAATCCCTTTGTCAAAAACGTGGGGGAAAACTTCTGGTCCACACCACGATTGTGAAATAAGACCAATACAGTCTCCTTTTTTTAGATTCATGCTGCTTTATAAGAACTAGTTATATATAAAAATTTTGTATCTAAAAAGCATATAGATAATAAATTTGACGTTCGACCAATTAATGAGTGTCACTAAAAAGAAGTAACTTTTATATATTACGTATAATTACATTGGTTCAGAATATGAAAATTGTAACTGCTGCATTTCCTTTTATACCGGCTAAATTAAAGTTAGGCCATATTGCGAGTACATATTTACCCTGCGATATTCAAAATCGAATGAACAAAGCATTTGGAATCTCTAGTATGAGTACTTGTGCTACCGATGTTCACGGCACTTGGGTTAAAAGGGAACTTAATTCTTTTGAGGGTACTTTGGACGAGTTAATTGACGAATATAATAGACATTATCATGAAGTTTTTGATTATATGAATATTTCGTTTGACAGCTATACACAAACTGATGATGATGATATGCAAAATAAAATTAATCTTGTTGTATCAAATTTAAATCGAAAAGGACTTATTTTTAAAGATACTGCTGTCGATTACCAATGTAAAAGTTGTAATGAATTACTGCCAAAACGTTTTAGGCAAAAAGCTAGAACAGAATATGAACGGGGAACTATAAAAATTGATTTTGACGATTATGAACTTGCATGCGCTTTTTGTGGTGCAGAAGAAATCATGAAGATAAAAAACGAACATTGGTTTTTAAATTTAGACGGTGGAAGAAGAAGTATTGAGAGGCTACAACGGGATCAAAATAATGATAATTTACAAAAGTTGATTAGATCTTTTTCAGATGATTTAGAACCTTGGAATTTTACAAGACTAAATTATTTTGGACCCACATTTCCTTTAGACAGTTCGAGACAGCTCTATATATGGTTTGAAAGTATGCTGAGGTATGCTGTTAACCCTCAGGCTTCAGAGTACCAACATTTTTTTGGAAAAAATATTATATATCATCATTCAATAATATGGCCGATACAATTATATGATGGTTTAGAAAGCGATGCAAGAATTCAATTATCACCGAGAGGATTTATGCAATATGATAATTCTAATTTAAGTGAAGTTGATGAAACAGTTAAAAAATATGGGTCTGATTATTTGCGATTTTATCTTGCTCAAAAGGTACCTGATAGTATTTCGGACTTCAAGCTTTCTGAAGAAGACTTAAAGCATACTGTTAACCGTATTCTTATTGGAAAAATTGGAAATTTTTTAAATAGAACTATTAACATAGGAAAACGGTTAGGAGTTGAAAAAGTTAGTATATCAGATAATTATGAAATGATACAAAAATCAAGGGAAAGAATAAGTGAACATTTAGATGAATTGAAAACAAGAAAACAAACTCAAGAAGCAATTAATTTTTTTTCAAATGCTAATTCATTTATCGATAACGAAGAGGCATATAAAAGAGCTAGTAAATTTAATGAACTTGCAAGTTATTTTGCTTATGGTAAAACAATACTTCGACCAATAATACCACATATTGTAGATTCATACAAATTATTTGATGAAAATAGTATTTTATTTCCTGCAGGCGAACATAGGATTTCGTATCTGTCGAAAAAATGGTCTCATATTTAATTTTTCTTAGGAATTAGAATTAATAGACGTGCATTATTTTCAATAGTCAACACTCTACAGCAATTGCAAACAGTGACATTACTTCAATGTCTATAAATTATATTCAAATAATATTTTCTTTGTGCATGTTTTTGATCACACTCCCATCTTTTATAAAACTCACTCCGAGTATGTAAATACAATTAGTGGTTGTAGGGTCATCTGTGACTATCTCAAAACTAATCAAAACCAAATGATTTAATTTCTCTTTTTACTCTATCAATAATTTGTTGTTGCTCTTTACCTTTACGAGACATTGCGACAAATTTTAAAAGTTCTTGTTTTAATTCTTCTTCTGAAAGTAATTTAAACAGATTAGCTGAATGTATAAAATAAAATCGAAAATTTTTATATTTTAATTCTTTAAGAATTACACTTCCTACTGAAGTTAACAAGTCTCCTCGAAATAGATTTTCTTCAAGAGAAGCCATGAATAAAAAAGCATTATCAGCTTCTTTTTTAGATAAATGTTTTATAATTTCTTTCTCAAGTTTTTTTGTTACAATTATATGTACCATTTACAAAAGATTTCGTTTTTTCAGAATATCTTGAATCGATATACTATCCGATGTGTCTAATAATAGTTTAGCCATCATATTTTCAGTAGTTTGTTGATACATTCGTTGAAGGACATCATCATATGTTTCACCCATTCTTCCCAGTGATTTAATGAGATCCCTTGTTGTTGTATTTACTTGAATCATAGTTTTAGTCATGTTACTTCATTATAAGTAATATATAACCACTATATAAATGTTTTCTTAGAACTATTTTTATTTTTTTACCTTCAGAAAATTATTTAAAACAAAACCATTGTAGTTTATCAATGCAAAAAGATTTTATACTCTTTGAAACAGATTTTTGGAAAGTCATTTTAATTGATGAGCAATCATATTTAGGAAGATGTGTGATTCTTTTGAAAAGAGATTGTGATGAATTATCAAAAGTACTCTCAGAAGAATGGCTTGATTTTCACGAAAATATTGTCAAAAAATTAGAATCAACTTTCAAAAAAGTATTTGGTGCTACAATGTTTAATTGGAGTTGTTTAATGAATAATGCGTATCAAGAGAAGAATCCAAAACCATTCGTTCATTTTCATTTCAGACCAAGATATAATGAAGATGTAAAATTTGCAGGAGAACTGTTTCGAGATCCTGATTTTGGTCATCATTATAATCGAAGCAGAAAAAATATTGTTTCTCAAGAATTACTTCAAAAGATTTTTGATGAAATACGGAAGTGTTTGTAAAAGTTAAATGTCTGTAACTCCAAAAAATCTTCAAGAAGAAAAAAGACTCGTTTATACTGCACAATCTTGTAAAAATTTTCATCAGAGAATGCTCATTTGTAAACATGTATTTGAACAAGGTGCAGTTCCTCTTAACCCATTTAATGTATTTGGATATTATTTGTATGAATTAGTTGAGCGAAATGAGGTTCGAAATGCAAATAATAATTTACTCAAAAGATGTGATGAAGTTTGGGTTTATGGAGAAATTAGTAATGGTGTTCTTGCTGAAATTCAAATGTTTCAAAAACTTTAAAGACCAATTCGTTTTTTCGACATTTCAAAACTACCTCAAGAAGTCAGAGAAATTTCTCGAGATGAATTATAATTTGAAGACGAAGTTAAACAATTCGCTGATTCTCTTAAATAAAATTATTCTAAAAGAAAATATTTATATGTTTAAACAGATATTAATCTGTTATGAATCCCAAAATAGAAACAGGAGTTGTTCATAAAGTTCCTGCTGATTTAAAAAAAATATTAACTTCTCGTGTCGATATTCTTCAAAAATGGAATGCGCTCACGCCTCTTGTACGAAATGAATGGATTTGTTGGATTACTATTGTGAAAAAAGAAGAAACGAGAAAAGAGCATTTAGATCGTTTTTGTGTTGAAATTCTCAAAGGTAAAAAAAGACCGTGTTGCTGGCCAGGTTGTCCACATAGAAGAGAAAGCGCAAAAAAATGGTTTAAATAAAAAATCAAAGTAATTTTTCCAAATCACTTTGTGTAATAACTCCATTATGTTTTGCACAAAAAAAATTAATTTTTCGAGTAAAACCAATTAAATCATTTGGAATTGGTAATCCATACTCGAGTAATTTTGCTTGTACAACTGCACTTCCTGAAGTTTGTCCTAATACGAGTTCTTCAACTTTGCCAATGGCATCTAAATCAAGGGGTTGATAAATTCCTTTTTTTCGAAGAGATGCATTTGTATGTATACCTGAACTCACCATTTGAATATTACCCCAAACAGCTTGACAATTTTGCACACCACTTAAAGCATATTTTTTGACAATATTATTTGCATCCATATATTTTTTGCGATTTACACCCACTTCATATCCTTCTAAGAGTGCGTTTTCAGCAAATACAATCCAATCGCAATTACCTGCTCGCTCACCAATACCACAAATTGTTCCTTCAACTTGCGTTGCTCCTGCATATACGCCACTGAGTGATGTTGCAATAGATAATCCTCTATCGTCATGATTATGTGTACTCCAAGTTGAAACGCTTGGATGATTTTTTTGTAAATACTGAATTAATTCTCCATAATTGTGTATACTTGTAGTTCCAACAGTATCGGGAATGTTTATGACTGTTGTACCACAAGAAACTGCTGTATCAATAATTTGAGATAAATAATCTCTTTGAGTTCGTGTTGCATCTTCTGCTGAGAATTGAATAGTACCTTCTGGGAATTTTTCTTTTGCATACGATACGAATCTTTTTACTCGCTCTAAAACTTCTTTTTCGCTTTTTTGTAAACTATATTGACAGAGTTGATTTGAAGATCCAATAAATACATGTATTCTTCTTTTTGTAGGCAAGACATTTTGCAAGACATGAGATGTTTTATCAATATCATCTTTGTGAAGTCTTGCTAAACCACAAATCTCAATTGAGTCATTTGTATCACAAACCGTTTGTGCAATACTTGGCATCCAAGTATAATCAACCGCGTTTGCTGCAAAACCAATCTCCATAACATCGACTTGTGTTTGTGCTATTTTTTCTGCAATTATATTTCGTCCTTCTTTGTTAACTCCTACATAAGGAGTTTGCATTCCATCTCGAAGCGTTGTGTCAAATATATGAATATAAGTCATAAGTGTATCTCCAGTATTTTTTTGAAAGAGAAGTCACAAGTATTCAAACTTATGAGTATAATTTAACTAAAAAAGTTTATTAAAGTTTTTATAACAGAAGTAAGAGTAATAATAATAAAACAGAAGTAGAAGAATAGTGAGTCTTTGCAGAAGCTATTTTTGAAATTCGTGTTTGTTTCATAGAAGTTATATAGATTTGAAAGTATTTAAACATTTGTATTTTCAAGTTCTTTTTTCTTTGTTCAAAATCAACTATAAATTTTATGAGGATTTAACAGAGAAATATAGAGTTTTTTGATAGTCATATTTTTTTAAGTAAACCTTTTTTTTCGTAAAATAAGTTCTGAATCGGTTAGAGTTACTTTTATTAAAGAAACGATTTTTAAGGGTATAAAACCAATTATAGCTGCGATTCCAATTGGCACTCTGATTCCTAATCCTCTTGAAAATAAATACTTGTCAAAATAGTACCTACGAATATTACAATTTCTGTAATACGAATTAATTTAAATGAAACTTCGGTATAATTTTTGACCCTCTTATTTTTATTTATTTGAAATACGATCATTATAAATATATTTTTTACGCAATCTCACCAAAAAGGTATAAAAATAAACATCTTACTTTCTCAGAAGATGTATGATGCTACAAAATTCACTAAAGAAGAAGATATTATTTTAAAACCAGAAACAATTGAGCTTTTACGACAAGCAAATGAAGTCTTTGAACAAAATTTTGAGAAAAAAATTTGGTATGGAAGATGTATATTTTTTTCGTGGTATTGTAAACTTGCAACATGTAAATTTTGTTATCGAAGTACTCTTAATCACAAAAATCGTCATGATAAAAATCATCATCGCTCAATTGGTTCAATGCTAACCGAAGCCTTATTATGTAAAGTATTTAATTGGCGAATTGAATTTTTAACTGGTGGATATCAAGAAGATAATGATTTTGATACTATCGTATTATATACAAAACTCGTGAGCCAAGTGTACGGTGAAAGAATTTGGGTAAATGTTGGTTGGATGACAAAAGAACAAATCGAATTACTCAGACCGTATGTGAAAGGCATTTGTGCATCAATTGAAACTGCTACTCCTCAAATACACAAATTTGTCTGTCCACATAAACCGATAAAACCGTATGAGAAAATGTTTAAAGAAGCACAAGGTTTTCAAAAAAGTGCAGCATTTATTGTTGGACTTGGAGATACGCAAGATGATTTGCAATATTGGTTTGATTTTATCGAAAAATATGATCTACAAAGAATTACGGTATATGCATTAAAACCAGTTAAAAATGGGTATTTTGATAAAGGGCCAAGCACAGAAGAATATTTGATTTGGCTTGCAAAATTACGTATTCAATTTCCCAAACTTCAAATAATTTGTGGAACAAATCTTCGTCGATGTGAAGAAATTGGTTATGCAATACAAGCTGGAGTTAATGCAATTACAAAATTTCCCGCAACAAAACAATTTGGGACAGATAAAGCAAATAAAATATTAGAATTGGTTCAAAAAAATAATCGTGAATTTATTAGTAATATAACATATTTACCTGATATTGATTGGGAAAATGAAATACAAAAACTTCAAATTGATACAGAATATAAAGACCAGATTCGCAATGTATTACCAGTTTATCTAAAGCAACTTAAAACGTATTAAAATGTGTTACGGTGATGAGAATAAAAATAAATATTTTTTTTAAAAATTAAATGAGAGGTAAATTATGCTGTGTCCAAGAAATGATACCTTTTTCTAAATGAATAATTGAGGTAAATCCGAGTTCTTTCATGATACGTATTGTATCACTACTTCGGTTTCCACTTCGACAATAAACAAGATATGTTTTATGTTTATCAAGTTGGTTTAATGATTGAATAAATGTCGGCGAGTAATAATCGATATTAATCGCATTAGGGATTTTTCCCGAAAGAAATTCTTCTTTTGTTCGAATATCTAAAATGAGGACATCTTCATCTTGACTATAAGTGAATGCTTCAGTTGCAGATACATGCGTAATTTGCGTGTTTGAAGGTATTTGATTCGTATATGATGTAAATAAAAACAGAAATATTATTGCAAACATAATAAACAGCGCTATTTTATACGTTATAATCATTTTAAATAATATACTTTTGTGCTTACATATAAAATTATGTATTTTTGGACTAGCCTATTTTTTAGATATTATTTAAAATGATTTTATCATTAAATGGTACATAATTTTATTTAAACGATTCTTCATGTATTTTATTTAGAGTTATTTTAAACCATTCTGTATATTTAAGCGGGTTTCGGTTAATATCTGCTTTTAACTCATTTAATGAAACCCATTTATATTCTGCAATTTCATTGGGGTCGATTAGAGGTGGTTTTTTATCAGTAATTCCAACAAAAACATGTAAATATTCATGTTCAGTTAAACTGTTTTTAAATTCAACTTTGTAAATGTATTCCAATTTTTTTTGAAGCGGTATATTTTTATATCCAAGTTCTTCAAAGAGTCTTCTATTTGCTGAGTCTAAAATATCTTCGTTTGGATATGGATGTGAACAACACGCATTTGTCCATAAACCACCACAGTGATATTTGTCTAATGCTCGTTTATGTATAAGCATTTCACCTTGAGAATTATAAAGTAACACAGAAAATGCGCGATGTAAATCTGCATCTCTATGTGCTTGAATTTTTTCTTTGGTACCTACTTGATTATCTTTTATATCTACTAAAATAACATTAACCATTTTATTTTTTCATGTGTATATCTCGTTGAGGATAGGGTATTGATATATTATTTTTATCAAATGTCTTTTTAATAGTTTCAAGTAAATCTGTTTGTGTCGGCCACCAGTCAGAACCAGCAGTCCAAGCTCGTACTTTTAAATTCACAGAACTATCTGCTAATTCGCAAACAACAACTGAATATTCGGGATCTGTAAGTACTCTTTTTTCAGAATCAAGTACTTTTAAAACAACTTTTTTTGCTTTATCAATGTCATCATCATACCCAATTCCAACTGTTAAATCGATTCTGCGAATTGTGTGTTTTGAAAAGTTTGTTACAATAGCATTTGCAAGTGGACCATTTGGTATATACATAAACACTCCGTCGGGAGTTTTTAATGTTGTATTAAATATTTGAATTTCTTCAACCGTTCCCATATCTCCTTGCGCTAAAATAAAATCTCCAACTTTAAATGGTTTAAATATAAGTATTAGTATTCCGCCTGCAAAATTAGAAAGACCGCCTTGAAGTGCGAGTCCTAATGCAAAACCAATAGCTCCTAAAAATGCTATTAATGAGGTAGTTTCAATACCAACCATTGAAATCACAATAATTACAAGAATTAATTTTAATAACACAGATAATACTGAAAGTGTGAACTTTTCAATAGTGGGCTCAACTTTTCGTTTTTTCATTATGATCCGAATAATTCGAACAACATATTTTATCAGTCCCCAACCGATAATAAGAGTTGCAAGTGCGATGAGTAATCCTGGAAGATTCGCCAAGAATATGTCTTTAAGCGAATCGAATAGTTGATTTATGTTCATTTTACATTTTATGCGAGATACTTATTTATAAAATTTGTTTATAAAATTTATGAGAGCAATGTCTACATAATCATTTATATAACTTAATTTCTCACGCAGATTATCGATAGTCTGTGTTGTGACTGGATTACAATTTGAATTTTCAGGATTTACTGATTCTTCAAAAATATTAACAGTATACCCCATATTTCGTAAGCCATTAGCTGTCTCATTTGATGAATGTAACGCATTTATTCGAGTTTCTAAAATTCCCCGTTGATTTCTAAATTTACTATAACGATCTTGTATATTGAAATGTTGAACTATTTTAAAACATACCGAACCTGCGATTGCATTTGAAACGGCGTGATAACTTAGTGAATCTGCATAATTATGATGATCATCTAATTCGCGTAATTCCAAACGTACTTCGGATAATTACTTATTTTGTGTCGCTTTAATGAATTCAGATATTGATTTCGGTCTTTTGAAAAGTCGATAACTTCATGATACTCGGTTACTATTTTGTCCAATTCCACTAACATCATTTTTAAATTTGTCTTGAATTCCTACCATAAGAAAAATTTGAACACGAAACTTATTTATAAACTTCACAATTAGTACCACGTATTAGTTATGAAAGAGGATATGTGTAAACTTCATATTTAAAGGAATAGATATATAAACCCATATTCGTATAAAATAAAATATGGAAATACTTAAATCATTTCAAAATCGGCTTCAAGATATATCAAAAAGAAACCGAACATTATTTTTACGTAGAATTGTTTCAAAAAAAACTATTGATATTACGAATTTATCAGAAATTTCACCCTCGCTCATTCAAAAAATTCAAAATCAATTTATTGAAAAAAATCAAAAAGTCTCAATATCGACTCAAATCTCGGCAAAAAAATCTCAAGAAACAGTTTTAAAACAAATGTTATTACTCAAACGAGATATTGATAATAATTATTTTGAAAAAGGTCTCAAAGAATGTTATATTGGCTATCCATTTGTCGAAGGTCATTTTCATGACAAAACTGAGTTTCGATGTCCATTATTGCTTTACCCTGTTTTAATTCAACAAAATCGTGCAACAAAACAAATTGAACTTATCCCAAATGGAAAACCTGTTGCAAACGAAACATTTTTACTTGCATTTAACAAGTTTAGCAAAAATCAAACAACTATTACTCAAGATCAACTTAAGTATCTCAAAGAAGTCGATCAAGAAAACTTATATGAAGATACACTCAAACTCTTAAAAACACTCAATATTACTATTACGTATCCACCTAAAGATGATTTTATTACTTTTACACCGTATCAAGAAAAAAAACATGTCGAACAAGCTGAATCGCGTATTGTCATTAAACCCTACTGTGTTATGGGACAATTCTCACAAATACAAAACGCATTAAGTAATGATTATGATCAGATACTTGCACATTCACTAAAAAACGATTTATTTGATATTTTATTTGGAAATAAAATACAGCCATCAATACCAAAAAAAATGAAAAAAGAATCAGAACTCTATACGATTTCACTTTTAGATTCAAGTCAAGAAGATATTGTTCATGAAGCAAAACAAACAAAAGGTCTAGTGATACACGGACCACCAGGGACAGGAAAGTCACAAGTTATTACAAATATTATAGCGGATAAATTAAAGTCAAAACAGAAAATATTATTTATTTGTGATAAACGTGCAGCACTTGATGTAGTATTTAATCGATTAACCGCAAAAGGATTAGATAAACACACACTTCTTATTCACGATTCACGTAATGATCGAAATGACATCTTTGCAAAAATTGCATCGGATTTTGAAACATATCAAACAACAAAAACAATTAATACCTCACAATTAGATGAGATACATACAAAAATCGAAACACAATTACAAGATTTAACTCAGAAACAAAAACTGTTTCACCAAAAGAATCGATTTGATAAAACACTTTATGAATTATATAGTACAACCAAATCACATTCTGACACAATTCCCATTCCTGTTTTTATTGCAAAAAAGTATACCATAAAAAAAGTCGAAGAACTCATTCAAACATTTCAAAATAGTATTCAAATAGCATATATTTTAGAAGACAAAAATCATCCTTTTTATTATAAAAAAAAAACATTTGCATCACTTCATAAAGCGCAATTTATACAAACTGTTGAAAAACTCAAGACATTATATGAAAAACTTGAGCAAACTATTTACACAAAAGAATATTCATCTGATTTTACCTATCTCAAAAAAAAACACATCAAACATTTATACAAAATTGGAAATCGTCTCACTCACTTTAACGCATATAAAGATTCTTTTTTTAGATTTGTAAACCCAAGATGGTTTTACATTCATTCAATATATAAAAAACTTATTCGGGAAAATAATTTAGAAGAGCTTACAAAAAGGTGGAGTAAGGTTCAATCAATTTTAACTGAATTCAAAAAAAACTACGCACACATTAAGCCATACCTCAGTACAAAATATAATACAGAAATACAACAGAATCTCTTAGTACAAAAACCACTTAAACCATTATTAGAAACAATAATAACAGAGCTAAAAAATCTCAACCAATATATACTTTTTGATAAAACGTTTCAAAAAGAATTAAATAAAAATCAACGACACATTTTTCGACAATGTATACAAACGATTCCACTTACAGATAAAGTCGAAGATGATTGGAGTCGTGTAATACATAATAGTTTCGCACAAAGTTGGATACTGTATCTTGAAAAAAAACAACCTGAAATTCGCAATTTCACATACCAAACATATACTGCAATGCAAAAAGAGGTTATGAATCTTTTAGAAGAAAAAATAACACTTGTCCCAAGTGCAATCACAAACGAATATGTGTCATTGTTTCAAACGTTTTCGCAGAATATTCAAGGTGCAACAAATAACTTTAATTATATTCAACGAGAAGTAACTAAAAAAAGAAACCGATTAACACTTCGTCAATTATTTGAGCAATATGGAACTGATGGACTATTTGAAATCTATCCATGTATTATGTGTTCACCACAAACTGCTTCAGAATTATTTGAATTAAAACAGATATTTGATACAGTTATATTTGATGAAGCATCCCAAATACGATTAGAACAAGCAATACCTTCTATATTACGAAGTAATCAAATCATTGTCGCAGGTGATGAAAAACAACTCCCACCAACTAGTTTTTTTAGTTCCCATAGTGATGAGGAAGAAGAATATAATTATAGTGATGAAGAACAACGATTATTAGAAGATGAATCGCTTCTTATTCGTGCAAAAACAATTTTTGAAAGTAAACGATTGTCCTATCATTACCGAAGTCAATGGTCAGAATTAATCGAATTTTCAAACTCAGCGTTTTATAATAAAAATCTCATCGTTGTACAACCACCACTCATACCACAAAAACCAATTGAATATGTCAAAGTTTCGGGCATTTGGTATAATCAACAAAACAAAAAAGAAGCACAAGCAATCATCAGTATTTTACAAAAAGAATTTGCAAAAAAAACAAATCTTACATATGGTATTATTACATTTAACCAAAAACAACGCGATCTTATTGAAGAAATGTTATTAGATGAACTCAAAAAAGACACCGTGTTTGCAAAACAACTTGAAGAACAAATGCATAAAGTTATTGATTCTGAATTTGTTGGATTATTTGTCAAAAACATAGAAAATGTACAAGGCGATGAACGCGATGTCATACTTTTTTCAACTGGATACGGATTTGATTCTAATAGGGTGTTTCGATATAATTTTGGACCCTTAAATGGATTATACGGGCCAAATAGATTAAATGTTGCGATTTCTCGCGCAAAACAAAAAATATTTGTTTGTGCATCAATTCAACCATCGGATTTTCAATACAAAGGTTCAATGGAAGGACCAAAATTATTACAACAATATCTTGCATATGCACATGCTATATCTCAAAAAACAGACTCAAAAAAAGCATTAGAAAAACTTTCACAAAAACAAACACAAAAAATTTATACACTTTTTGAAAAACGTGTTGCAAAAGATTTACAATCTGAGAATATGCAAATTGTACAAAACTTAGGTAATGAAGCCTTTTCAATTAATGTTGCAATAAAAAAAGGCCAATCTTATTGTTTAGGATTACTAACTCAACCTAATTCTTTTGAAGAATCAAAAACATTTGATATTACAAAACCATACATACTCTCACAAAAAGGTTGGAATATGCAAACCATATATCCCAATCATTGGTTTTATGATTCGTCAAAAATCATACAAAGAGTGCAAAAGAAATGAAACAAATGTATGAGCGAAAAATAAATTGGATAGAACTTTTTTTTGATTTAGTTTTTGTTGCAGCCGCACATCAAATGGCCGTTGTATTACTTTTTCAAGAGACATTTTTGGATGCGTTTCCATTTATATTATTATTCTTACCCATACTTTGGGTATGGGTTGGACATACAATGTTTTCAAACCGATTTGAAGACACTAGCGGTTTTTATAAAATTATAACCGTTGCAATGATGGCAGCTGTAGTTGGACTTGTTATAACATTACCGCAAGCATTTGGAGCATATACTACTGGTTTTGCGTTAAGTTATGCCATCTCACGATTTTGTTTAATCGCTTTATATTTACGCGCAATGTTGCGAAATAGTTCTCTTCATCCGCAACTTATAAAAACTGTTGGTGCATTTTGTATTTCAGCATTACTTTGGTTTATTTCAGCATTTGTTCCAGGTGCAGTTTATATTTGGATTCTTGCATTTACTATCGATGTATTAACCCCAATTCTTGCACATCGAGAATTATCAGCAATATCACAAAAATCTACACATCTTTTAGAAAGACTTGGTCTTTTAACTGTAATCATGTTAGGAGAGATGATTATTTCTACAACAGCCTCAACTTTTAATATTCGACTCACAGTTGATTTAGTATTACTCTTATTATTCGGATTAGTACTTATTGCAACAATATCGTGGCGATATTTCGTATTTAGTGAAGCTTGTTTAAAACATGAAACAATACACGAAAAAGGAATTGTATTCTTATATACACATCTCCCATTATTTGTCGGGTTAGTTTGTGTTGCTGGAGGATTCAAAGGTATTATAACACAAAAAGAAACAGCATGGCTCATTTTAATTGGAGTGCTTTTTATAATTATATCATATCAAGGTATTAAATATTTACATTTTCAAAAATCAATTATCCCCCAATCAGTATTATTTCTTATAGTACTTCCGTTTATTAGTACATACCCATTTTTCACACAATCTATGTTATTTAATGTCATACTCTTAAGTATCATTATTAGTGTGTATTTGATTATCAGTGATAGTGTTAATAATCTAATGGCGACACATCGATTAACATCTTTTCATCAAAAAAAAACTGAACAGAAACTATCACAAAAAGAATGGAACTCACGTATTTTTAATGACTAAGTATTTGGATGCGTATGACCTAAATTTTTCCGTTGTTTTAATTCAGTAATATGAGTTATTTTTTCTTTAATAAGACGTTGTACATCTCCTTCAAAGTCCTCAATTAATGTGCTCACATAATGGCCACCTAAAAAGTGTGGTAAAATAACGTAATCCGCACCTATCTCATAGAGTTGTAATGCATCATCAATCGTATTTGCAGTAACAATAATTTGAGTATGTTTATTTGAATCCCGTATATTTTGAATAAGAAGTTCATTTGCTTCAAAATCTGGTATTGTGGAAACAATTATTTTTGCATGTTGAAAATCAAATTCTGAAATAAATTCAATGTTACTTGCATCTCCGTAAACTGCGCTCAAGCCTTGTTGTAAAAATTCATTTACAATTTTTGGATCATGATCAACAATTAACACAGATTTTTGTAATTTTTCAAATGATTTAACAAGACTATATCCAATTCTATTTGAACCAAATAATATGACGTCGTGTTTTTCTCCTTGAATACCTTGAAGAGAATCTTTGAGTGATTTTCGTTCTAATTTTGACAAAAACGGATGGAGAAGTTTATACAATTTTTCGCCATTCATAACAAGATATGTTGAACAAATAATTGTAAAGATTGCAATAAATGTGACTAAAGAGACATCTTGAATGCTTACTAAACCAACACTATGGGCTAAAAGCATAAAAATAAAAGAAAATTCACTTATTTGGCTTACGGTTAAACCAGCTAAAAATCCTGTTTTAGCTGAATATCCAAATGCCAAAACTAAAAGTAATACAATTAATGGATTTCCAATTAAAACGAAAAGTGAGAGAATAATTGCTTTATAAAAAATTGGAGACATTGAATTATGTATATGATCCATTCTTTCAGTAAAATTCATTTCTGAACTCCCAGGCATTTCTGGGATAAGCTGTGAGCCTAAAAATATGAAAAACATAATGATAAAAAAATCACGAACAGGTCGAATTTTAGCACTTATTTCATGTTGATATTTTGTTGATGCTAATGCAACACCTGCTAAAAGTGCTCCTATCTCTATTGAAAATCCAAATAAGCCAAATACCGCTGATATTCCAAGACACCAAGAAAATACAAAAATAAATAATAATTCTTTAGAACGACTAATTTTTTCTAAAAATTTTGGAAGAATATATTTTGCAAATAAAAATGTTGTAATAACTGCAATGACTCCAACACCAATTGCATAAAAAATTATTTCATGTAATGACTGTTGACTACTTGGAGCATATAGTGAACCAATAACCATTAAAAATATTACAGCAACAATATCTTGCACAAGTAAAAAACCAATTGAAATTTTTCCAAATAATTTATCCATCGCCTGCAAGTCATTTAATAATTTTACAATAATAATTGTTGAACTAAAGGTGAGAGAAATCGCGATTAATAATGCGGGTATAATATCAAAACCTAAAAATACATTCATGATATATCCAACAATAGTTGTAAATATTATTTGACCCAGACCAGTTATAACTGAAATGAAACCAACATCTTTTATAAGTCGTAAATTTAAATGCAAACCAACTATAAATAACAAGAGTGCAACTCCTATATGAGAAAATGTCTCATACTCTTGTGTTGAAGATAAAATATTCAAAAACATTGGACCTGCGAGTAATCCAGTTATTATATATCCCACTAACAATGGTTGTTTTAAGAGAATCATAATGTATGAAATTGCAAATACTGCAATTAACACAAACGCAAGTTCAACAAAAAAATCAGCCATAATTTATCATATATCGAAAAATGTCTTTAAAAATGTATGTACAGATTCGACAGTGATTACCCATATAATATCTGTGTTATATAAAACAAATGTTTTCGTTTTCGTATACCAATTCCAATTAATTGAAAATCAGAATCAGTAATTGTACCAACATACGCTTTATTTTTGGAAAGTTTTGTAAACAAAATTTTTGCGATCCTTTCAGAGTCTTTAATAACACCTTTTCCTCGTTTCATAGATGCAACTGCAACAAATTCAATTTTTTTTTGCATAAAACCTTTGCGACCATATTTTTTTAAAATAAAACCAAACAATAAGAAAACCCATGCAATAAGAAAACCCATTACAATTAATACTGATGCAATTGTTGCTTCAACTGGATTTTTAATATACAACGGTATTTTAGATTTTTTTTGAAAAACCCAAATTCGTTTTTCATGCGACATTTTATGACTATGATTACTTGCAAGTTTTGAGAGTAATGTGTGTAACTTCAAAGAATTCTGTTTATGTTGAATTCTTTTTTCATTTACCCAATTGTGCAAATGTTGGATAATTTGTTTGTGTCTCATGATGTGAAAAAGAAGAGTGATGGGTATAAAAATATTGTTATTTTAACTCAAACACAAAGTACATAAATGAGCGAGTATTCATCATGTATTATGAAATCACTTGTTCAACGAACATTTCAAAATCTGTACCCAGTTACAGTTGATTCAAAACATTTTGCAATTAATTCTGTTATAATACAATCAAAAGTTATTCATTTTACGGAGTCTGACTTTTTATATTGGATAGATAGTCCTAGCTCAAAAGAGGGGGAAAGGACATATCCACTACGTGTTTTAGAAGATTATTTAGTTCAAGACACAAAGACATTAGCAGAACCATATCTTCGAGGTACTATTGGAGAGACAATTTGTCGAATTCACACAGAAGAATTTTTACGACGAAAAAAAGATCATTTAAAACTATCACATTTTGAATTTTTAAAGCGAAATAATCATTCTCCCAGTATTAAAAATACAGAATTTCAAGGAAGACACAGAAATAGATATGCAATTGAAATTTATCGAAACGATAATCTACAAAAACCAATCACCGAATATGATGGTGTTGTCACATATACCACTCAAGATGACCAACATGGAGTTATTATTTGTGAAGCAAAAACTGGTGATATTGATTATTTTGGTTCAATTCAGCATTCACAAAAAGCACAAAAAGAACTTTATGAAAAAATTATCCAGCCATCAGTATCATTATTTGGTAAACAAACGATAGATTTATTATTAATGGCAACTCCAAAACAAATATATGCAAATAAAGCAAAACATCAAATTCATTCCCGTTTCAAGTATCTCTTTGATGCTTTACAAAAACATAACATCGGGTTAATCTTACGACCATTTAATGAAAGTCGAGGAGAATTTACCGATATGGTTCAACGCGTTCAAATTCAAAAAAAAGTACTTGCACAACTCGGCAATAATTATTTAATTAATAAAGATAAAACGTGGCAAATTATTGATAATTACGTATATTTATTTAAAGGTCGAAGACTCGAAGCATTATATAAAAAAACACAACGTGGTCTTGAACAAATTCGCGTAAGAGAGAGTTTTTAAATAAAGAATGTTATATGAAAAATAGAATGGATTCAAAAACTGCATATACTGACTTTGAAAAAGAAGCCTTTGAAGAATATGCGAAACGTGAAAAAAGAGAACAAACATTTTTATTTAAATTCATTAAAACAACACTAGTTATAATTGTTTTATTATCTCTTATTGGTTTTGCAATATACCGTGCGTTTATCTCACAGTTTTGGTTTTAGATTATGTTAATATAAATATGGAATACCTAATCCTATTGCAGTTACAAAAACTCCAACTACTATTCCTTTTAGTATTTGAATTTTTGAAGTAAATTTTGTCGAACTATACCAAATTAAAAGTGTAACTATACTAATAAATATTGAGAAAAATATATCTTGATAAAACAAACTCGTAAATACTGCAACAGTTAAACTTCGTGCAACATACCCATCAAAATTTAGTATATAGGATATTATGATGAGTAACACACCGGCAATAATCATTTGATCGACAAATGGTCTGTACCACTCAATACTTGCACGTGCAAAAACTAATACGAATAATATCCAACTACCTAAGGATCGGATATCCTGATGTATATTAGTATATTTCATAGATTACAAAAAGTATATATTTGATTTAAATGTTTTGAATTTCTGGGCTTTGTCCCAAGTCTCGAAAAATATATAACCCCGCACAACTCAAAATGAGT
>CAZUXP010000019.1:12093-25229 GCA_964624275.1 uncultured Methanosarcinales archaeon | reverse complement strand
ACAGATGCTTTTACCTTTATAATTCTACCGATTCAGAGGGTTTCTATAGAGCCGGAAAATTTTATATAATTATAACACTCCATAATCGTCATGCGTTCAATTTTAACAATCGGTGTTCTTACGACATTATTATTTACGGGTTGTTATATTACGCCAAAAAATAAAGGTGTAGTTAATGATGAATTTATACGGACAAGATTGATGAGTCCAAGTAATCTTCGAAGTGTTGTTGAAGAATATAATATACGTTCAGTTGTAAATTTGCGAGGTATGGGTGAGGAGAGAATCAATGCGCAAAAAAAAGCTTTGGAAAATACTCAATCAAAATATTATCATATCCCTTTTAATGCAAAACAATATCCTTCAAAAGAGACATTGTCACAATTAATTGAAACAATTCAAAATAGCGAATACCCATTACTTGTTCATTGTAATCATGGGGCTGATCGAACTGGATTGGCAAATAGTATTTATAATATGATCCATTTACACGAAGATCCTAAAAAAGCAAGAAAAGGTTTTTCTTTGTCTCATGGTCATGTAAGCATTGAAAATCTTGCTCGTCTTCCGAATATAGTACGGGCATATGAAAGATATTCTCAAGAAATGAATTTTTCACAATGGGTTTCGTCAATTTATTCACAAGATTATATGACTCAATGGGAAAATGATGCTTCACAAAATTAAATGTAGTAATATTTGTTTTCTCCTCGTTGTTTTTGATCCATTTGCGAACCATATTTATTTGCACGAGGTCTGTGAGATTCTTCATCACGTCTAAATGTAATGTCAAGATCTTGCA
Organism: uncultured Methanosarcinales archaeon; assembly: GCA_964624275.1. GTDB lineage: Archaea > Nanobdellota > Nanobdellia > Woesearchaeales > DATGWN01 > CAZUXP01. The sequence continues at coordinate 24,427 of CAZUXP010000019.1, read as the reverse complement.
GAAAATTATTCATACCAGTTTGTATATCAAATGGTCCAGTCACATAACCTTCAATAGCTGGTTTTCCATCAAAAACAATAATTTTATGACTTAAGTAATCAATGAATAATAAATCATGATCGATAATTAATGCACTTTTTCCTGTTTCAAGCATAAAATCTTTAAGAATTTTTGAAACAACAAGGCGCTGTTCCGTATCAAGATAAGCACTTGGCTCGTCCATGACATAGAGTTGTGTATCTTCACTTAAACATCGAACAATATTTACAAGTTGTAGTTGACCTCCTGAAAGACTTTTAAGTTCTTGTGTAAAGAGTGATTCAAGTTTTAATGGTTTAATAAGTCGAGAGTCATATTTTTCAATTGCTTTTTGCAAATAAACTTGGACAAGCGTGTCATCATTTGTATCAATATGTTGTGGCTTGTAAGAGAGTGATATATGAGTTTTATTTGTTCCCGAATCAGGTTTGTCAACTCCTGCAATAAGTTTTGCAAATGTTGATTTTCCAATACCATTTTCTCCTAAAATCCCAATAACTGTATGTTTATGTATATCGCCCGATTTCACAGTTAGTGAAAAAGAACCTAGTTTTTTTTGCATATCCGAATATGTTGTAAGTATTGGTCGTTCACCTTCATCTTTTAACACTCGTTGATGAAAAGAAATTTTATTATCTCTAAATTGAATGTTTTCATCTCGTAAAAATCCGTCTAAATACATATTAATTCCAATTTTCGTTGTTTTAACTTTACTAATAACACCATATGCACCTTGAGAACCATAAATGAGATGTATAAAATCTGCCATATAATCAAGTAAAATGAGATCATGTTCAATAACCACAACTGCAGTCTGTTCATCTGCGAGTTCTTGAATAAATCTTGCAACATTAATTCTTTGTTTAATATCTAAAAAACTCGATGGTTCATCAAACACATAGACATTTGCTTTTTTTAAAACAGTAGCAGCAATTGCAACTCGTTGTAACTCACCACCAGATAATGTTTTAATATCATGTTCTAAAAAGTCATTGAGTTGGAGTTTTTCACAAAGAGATTTTATTTTGGTATCGTCATCACTCACTTTTTGGAGTAATTCAGACACTTTTCCTTGAAATTGTTTTGGTATTAAATTGATACTTTGAGGTTTGAATGCGACTGAAATCTCTTCATTTCGCATTTGCTCAAAATATTTTTGTGCAATGGATCCTTTAAAATGTTCGATTAAATGTTCATACGTTGGTTTTTTTGGAGAAATTGATTGTATTTCTCCTAGATTTGCATGTTCAAGCCCGCTGATAATTTTTACCGCAGTACTTTTTCCTATTCCGTTTCGTCCTAACAAACCTACTACTTTTCCAAATATTGGGATGGGTAAATTATATAGTCTAAAACCATTTTCTCCGTATTGATGAATAGGTTTACCAGTTGCTTCTTGCGGGAGTTTGACAATTTTGATTGCTTCAAATGGACATTTTTTTGCACAGATTTGATGTGCTTCAGTTGTGACTTCTTGTGCTATAGTTGCTTTTCCATCAGCACCGAGATGAAAACCTTCACCACCTGAACGATTAATAGGATCAAATTTCATACATTCATGCGCACATCGAATTGGATCACATCTTGTTTTATCGACAATTGCAATTCTTTTTCCTATCATTTTATTATAGTCAATGAAGTTTATTTATAAAAGTAATCGTTGTTTAGTTAGCGACATTAATAAGTAATAATACCTTGGTGTGAATTCAGAAAAATAGGTGATTCACGAGAAAATCAAATATTTTCTGTGCACGAAAAATATTGTTTTTCTTTGCATACAACCTATTTTCCGCAAATAAAGCAACCGTTGTGAATTATCTGTATTATCACAAACTTTTGTCGTTAAGTAGTTTTTGTTTTTATGCAAAATGTTATCTTTTCCACAAAAAACATTACTTTTTTGTCGTAAATACTATAGTTATAAATTTTACAATAACAATATTTAAAAATACATACATCAAAATCATTGTGATGGTAGATACGATTCTCAAAGTTGAGAATCTCTTTAAAAATTACCCAAAAAAAGAGGTTCTTAAAGGTATTAATTTAGAAATACGTACAGGAGAAATTTTTGGTATTATTGGTTCAAGCGGTTCAGGTAAAACAACACTTCTGAATTCTTTAATTGGCTTTATTCGACCAGATTCAGGATATATTTTTTTTAAAAGTCCACATTTGCTTTCTTATGATGATAAAGACACTGAAGCATTTCGAAATGTTTTAGAATATCATGATGAAGTAAAAAAAAGTTTTGGATTTGCAGCGCAAAGTCCGTCATTATACAAAAAATTGACACTTTCAGAAAATCTTGATTTATTTGGTTCATTATATGGTTTATCCAAAGATGCTCGTGAAACAAATGCAAAAATTCTTCTTAAACTTATGGGTTTATTTGAATTCCGTTCAAATCTTGCAGAAAATTTATCAGGTGGAATGATTAAAAGACTTGATATGGCATGTTCATTAATTCATGATCCAAAGATTCTTATTTTAGATGAGCCAACTGCAGATTTAGATCCGTATTTACGAAAGCAAATGTGGTATTTGATTCGAAAAATAAATAGTAAAGGAACGACAATAATTCTCTCATCACACTTTTTAGATGAACTTGAAGAACTTTGTGATCGAATCGGTGTTTTACACGAAGGAAAAGTGGAAAATTATGGTACGCCTGCTCAATTAAAACGAATATATCAACCAGGCGAAGAAGTTCATATTAGCACAACGTATCATCGTTATGATATTTTACAAGAAAAACTGCTCAAAGTCAAAACAAAATTAAAAATAATGCATATGCACGATATCGGAACAGAGCTTATTATTAAAACTCGATTACCACTACAAACTGTTGAAGAGCTTGCGAAGATAACAAATCGTATTCAAGATTATATTGTTGATTTACGAATGAACCGGCCTTCAATGAATGAAATATTTGAAGATATGATTAAAAAAGCAAACGAGCGAAACAAAGATGAATCTCAAAATAGTACAAGTCATATTCAACCAAGCATGATTGCAAAAATAAAAGAGAAATTCAGAAAAAAATGAAAGCAAAATTAGTCAAACTTATAGATAAAAATTTCAAGCTTATTTTACGTTCAAAAATATCATCGCTTATTATTATTTTTGGACCATTACTTGTTATGTTTTTAGCAGGATTCGCTTTTGACAACTCAAATGATTTTGAATTACAAATTGGTATTTATCAACCTGAAAGTACAAATTTATCTCAAAGATTCATTGAAGCCTTTGATTCACAATTTATACTTACGCAATATGTAAATGAAACTGACTGTATCCAAGATGTTCGAAATTTAAAATTAAATGGATGTATTGGTTTTTCTGAAAATTTTCAGCTTCAAGATGAGTCAACAAATCAACTATTGCTTTATGTTGATAATTCTAAAGTTAATATAGTTGATCTTATTCAAAATGCCATTAATCGGGTTATTTATGCAGAAGCAAATTTAATCAGTACTGATTTAACAACAGTTTTAGTAACATCGATAACTGATGTTTCAAATAGACTTGACAAATGGAAATCACAAATTAATACGGAAGTATTGGGACTTCAAAATGAACTTTTGACAAGTATTGACTCCTCACGTTCTCAACTCCAAGATTTAGATGTTGAGACTAATGGAGAAAAGACGGTAACAAGTTCTTTAGTGAGTAGTAGGGATAACTTTGAGTCATTAATTTCTTCTGCAAAAAATAATGCTGATTCTGCTATTAAAATAAGTGAAGACCTTATTAAAGACGTAAAAGATACAAATGAAACAACAGCAACAATTGATTCAATACTTAATTCTGCACAAACAAAAATTCAAAGTTTAAAATCAAGTTCATCTCACAATCAATCAGCTAATATAAATGATTTTTTGCAAACAGTGAATAATGCAATTGCAATAATTGAAGATACAAGTTCAAAACTTGCACAAACAAAACAAGTGCAAAGTGATGTGACAAAAAGATTTTCTGAAAATAAAAAAATATTAGATGATATTAAAGAAAAGCTGACTGTTATGGCGGTTGAAATGGAAGTTACAAAAACGCGATTAGCAAGTATTCAAATTACTGATGCAACAAGTATTGCAAATCCTGTTGAATCACAAATCATTCCGGTCACAATAAGTACATCAAAGCTCGATTATATTTTTCCTAGTCTAATGATTTTAGTTATTATGTTTGTTTCAATGATGCTTGGAGCAACAATGGTTGTCATTGAAAAACTCTCGCCCTCTAAATTTCGTTTATTCACAACACCAACAGCAGATTACATTTTCATTACAAGTATTTTTATTTCAACTCTAGTTGTCGCAGTATATCAAATAACCGTATTACTTATTGTTGCAGAATTTATTTTTGGGATCGATGTTTTTTCAAATATTCATAATAGTATTGCATTATTGCTATTTGCCGCAATTATTTTTACATTAATAGGGATGGCTTTAGGATATATTTTTTCAAATGAACAAACAACAATATTAGGGGCAATTTCTTTGGGAAGTGCATTCATTCTTGTTTCAGATTTAATATTACCCTTAGAAAGTATCAGCGAGGGATTACAGCAATATATAATTTATACACCATTTGTGTTATTAAGTAATTTATTAAGAAGAACTATTCTTTTTGATGCGTCCATTTTAGATTTTGGTTGGCAAATAATTGCTGTTGTTGGTTTTTCAATCATTCTCTTTGTTTTAATCATTTTAACCCACAAACTTCTTAAAGTAATTTACTTATTTAATCATTTACGAGCTAAAAATCCAAAATAAGTTAAAAATGATACAAATACTCCTAGACCCAATATTACTTTCCCCAATACTTGCGTGGTTTTTATCTCAAGGATTAAAAAACATTGTATTTTGGAAAAAAGACAAAAAAATTTCTCGAAAATATATATTTAGTGACGGCGGGATGCCAAGTGCACATTCAGCAGTTATGGCAAGTTTAACAACTGTAATTGGTTTTACACAAGGGTTGACTCCACTATTTTATCTTGCATTTTTTGTTTCACTAGTCATTTTTCGAGATGCAACTGGAGTTCGATTACAAACGGCAAAACAAGCAAAAGCAATTAATTTGTTATTTCAAAAAACCGATATTCATGAGGATGCATTAAAAGAATTAATTGGTCACACGCGACGCCAAGTTATTGCTGGAATAATAGTAGGCGTTTTTGCAACTGCGGTTACTTTAGCTTTGTTTTAAAAAAGAAAAAATTGTATTATTATATACAATTTTATAAGACTTCTTGAACTTGACTTAACAAAGAATCTTTATCTTGCAGACCAACAATTCGTTTTGCTTCTTTTCCGTCTTTAAATACAAGTATTGTTGGAATACTTTGAACAGCAAATTCTCCTGCGATTTCTGGGTATTGATCAATTTCAAGTTTTCCAAATGTTGCATCATTTCCAACTTCAGTTGAAACTTCTTCAAAAATTGGTGCCATCGCACGACACGGACCACACCAACTTGCCCAAAAGTCTACAACGGTAATTCCATTTTGTATTGTTGATTTAAAATCATCACTATTAAATTCTTGTACCATATTACCACCTATATTATCAATTTAGTATTGATTTATAAAATTACTGCTAAAACGATTAAATTGTTTTTTTTACATCAGTTACGTGACTTTTTTTAATCTTATTTTTTAATTGCGTGTCCGCCAAATTCGTTTCGTTGTGCAGCTAACATTTTAAAGGCAAACGAATTATTATCACGTGAAATATATCGAGCGTGCAAAGCATATGTATTTACTACAAATGGAACACCATATTCCATCGCTTCAATTGCTGACCACCGACCTTCGCCACTATCATCAACATAGGGTTTTAAATATCCTAGCTGCGGATCTTTATCTAAAGCTTGTTTTGTCATTTGCATTAAGAATCCATCAACAACACAACCATTATTATACACTTCAGCTATTTTTTGTAAATCTAAATCTTTAAATCGACCGTTTTTCAGTAAATCAAACCCTTCACTAATTGCTTGCATCATTCCGTATTCAATTGCATTATGAATCATTTTCACATAATGACCTGAACCCCCAGGACCTACTAAATTATATCCATTTTTATATCCAAAACTATCCAGTATTGGTTTTGCAATATCGTATGTTTCTTGTTGGCCACCAACCATCATTGGATACCCAGTATTTGCAGCAACAATACCGCCACTTACACCGATATCAAGCATTTTAAGACCTTTTTGTGTTGCATATTCATGTCTTTTTATTGTATCATGAAAATTACTATTTGCACCGTCAATGATGATATCTCCTTTTGATAATACTGAACAAACTTCTTCAAATGCATTTTGTGTAGGTTTACCGCTTGGTAACATTAACCACACAATTTTTGGCGATTTTTCAAGCGACTTAACAACGTCTGTAATTGTTTGACAACCGATTGCGCCTTTTTCAATGTATGGTTTCATTTTTTCTTGTGTTCGATTCCATATTACACATTTAATTGAACCACTATCAAGCATACGAGAAACCATATTTGCGCCCATTCTTCCTAATCCTATAAATCCAATTTCGTTCATTTTGTATTCTCCAATAATTTTTTTGTTTCAATTTTGTATAACTCAACATTCGGTTGATCATACGTATTTACTTGTAGTAATTCACCTAAATACATAACCGTACACATGTAGAATTGTAAAAGTGATCCGATAGTATATTCGTTTATTTGTGCTATTTGGATTTGCACAAATGGGATATGTTGTTTTTTATATGCAATTTGAACTCCAATTTGTATTGCATCCATTAATGTTGCAAGAGATTTGTTTTGAATTAATGGAATTAAGGATGAAAACTGTTTTGATTTATTTATTTTAATTGGCGGACGAATTGTCGCAACACTCAAAAACATTGTAAATTTATCTTTTGGTCCTCCCAAATATAATTGACCAATTGAATGTAAATCAGTTGAACCGACTGAAACTGTTGGAGTAAAACCTGTTAATACTCGCTCACCCAATACATTATATTCTTTACCAAGACTCTCAGCATAAAGTTGTCTATACCATTTTCCAATTGATTCAAATGATGAATCAAATACAAATAAGTCATGAATTGTTTTATTATTTTTAAAATGTAAATACTGCGTTATTGCAAGTTGTAAAGCAGGATTCTGAGATACTGTTGTTTGCGTATATTTTTCAATCATATCTTGTGCACCATTAAGTATATTTTTGGTTTTTATTCCTGCCAACGATAACACAAACAACCCAACTGCTGAAAATACTGAAAATCTTCCTCCTACTTTTTTTGGAATAAATAATGTACTATAGGAATGTTTCTTTGATAATGTATGAAGTGCTGAATTCTCATCAGTTATGGTAACAACAAATTCAGATTGTTTTTTTTGATGTTGGAGCAGAGAGTCAAATAAAATTTGCGCGTTTGCAATTGTTTCCGTTGTTGTTCCAGATTTACTTACAACAACAAGTAATACTTTTTTTTGTTTTTGCAATTGAATATGAGTTACTATGTCTTGTATATACCTTGTATCTGTACTTTCAGCAAAAAAGAATTGTGGTTTATTTTGAGTTTGGTTATGTAATTTTCCGTGAATAGATTCAAGTATAGCCATTGTTCCTAAATTACTTCCTCCAATACCAACAATTACAACAAAATCAGGATTTAATTTCTTTTTTACAAGCGCAAGAGATTTAATTTTTTTATGATATTTTTCATCAAAGGGTAATTGAATTGAACTAAAATTTGTGTTATATAATTCTTGTTTGGTTTGTTTTTGTAACGATTGTACAAATGGACGTAAATCTTTTGCATATGGTGCTAATTCACTATTCGTTATCTGTGAGCAGTCCGTTTGAATTTCAATGTTGTCTGTTATATTTTTCATTTTTTTAAACCCTCTTTGTTTTTGGTAATTCTAAATCAGTAATTAAGTATGATTCAGGAATATATTTTACAAGTTTAGCGGGACATTCAATTATTTTTTTTGAATCATCAAAAAAGATATCGAGTGCGCTTTTTTTTGATTGACCACTAAATACTATAAAACTAACTTTTGAATGTAATATCAATTTTCGAGAAGCAGACATTCTATCTTTTGGGAGTTTTGGCGAATTAAATGTCTTAACAAAATGTAACGATTCATCTAAGATTGTTTCGTGATTTGGAAACAAGCCTGCAACGTGACCATCTTCGCCCGCACTTAGTATAATAACATCAAAATAACCTTTTTGATTTAAGAGCTCTTCAGAATACGCATTTAATCCAAAATCACTTCTTGAAGTATCAAGAATGAATGGATGAATATTTTGTGTCGGTATTTTTTTTCCAAGGGGTTTAATGAGTGATTCTTTAATAATAGTGTAATTTAAGTCGGGATCTTCTGAATGAACTAACCGCTCATCAACCATAAAAATATGGATTTTTTTCCAGTTTATGTCTTCTAAGAGTAATTGAGAACAGATAGCTTGAGTACTTCTTCCACCACAAAATGCGATTGTTACAATGGGTTGAGTTTTTTGTAATTCAACAATTTCTTTTTGAAGTAATTCAGCCGTTATTTTTCCAATATTTTGATTTTGTATAAATTTCATCTTATCTAAACTCTTTCTTTTTTTGCGAGTGATTCGATTTGTTCTGCACTACTTTTTGAAGGATATGTTACAAAAGGTATTTGTGATTTCATCGATTCAATTATATCGATTATTTTCCAGGAAATGAGTAATTCATCATTTCGAATAAATAATGTTTTATCTTCTTTTATGATATCTTCGATGAGCTTTTTATATCCATCGGTTGTATTCGGTCCAAAATGGCAATTTCCACAAAAATCCATAACAACTGGTTCGAGTTTATCTGATGTAAATCGTTTTTTAGTATTAAAATATAACTGAATATCTTCTTGTGGATGAATATCAATGACAAGTTTATTTTCTTTAAAATCAGTAAAATCTTTTAAAAATTCGGTTGAAGGTGATTTAAAATGGATAATTATTTTCCCTTCTTTTTTGTCCATATTTTTTCCGGTTCTTAAATGAATATTTACTCCTTTCCATCGCTTTGTTGGACATTGGATTACAATTTTTGAAAATGTATCTGTTCGAGATTCCGTAAAACCTTTTTTTGCAAGCTCTTTACTATATGTATCATATTGTCCAAGTAAATGATTTTTAGCAGGAAGTATTTTTAATTTTTTTAGAATTGCAACTTTTTCATCATGAATACAATTTGCATTTAAATGTGTTGGGCGTTGCATTAAAACAAGTGCAACGAGTTGAAGCATATGACTTTGAACCATATCTTTGAGTGAACCTGCACCATCATAATATCCCAAACGATCTTTAACTGATAAATTTTCATCAACAATTACGTCTATTTTCTCAACATATGTATTCGTTAAAATTGCATCTATAATTGGATTTGCGAATTTAAACACTGTAATATTTTGAACAGTTTCTTTACCTAGATAATGATCTATTCGATATATTTGAGATTCATCAAATACTGCATGAATTTCTTTTTCTAATTTTTTTGCTGATGTATAATCGTTTCCAAATGGTTTTTCAAATACGATTTTAGGCTTTGTATTTGTTTTATGTAAACCTGCAGATTTAATATTTGCTATAATACTTGGAAATATTTTGTATGTTGTCGCTAAATAATAAATTCTATTTGAATTCGAAGATTTTTCCCAATGAGAAATTTTTTTTGAGAAATTTTGTAATGCATTTGGAATTGTGGAGTCAACTCGCTCGTATTTAATCCTCATATTTTGTACGCATGCTATTTCATCAGGTTCATCTAATGAATCAAGAATCATTTTTCGATACGATTCGTGAGTATATTCACTTCTTCCAACACCAATTATTAAACTATCCTTATGTAATATATCACTTTTTAATAATTGACCAAACGCAGGAACGAGTTTTCGCTTTGTTAAATCACCCGTTCCTCCGAATATAACAAATGTAACGTTCTTTTGTATCATTGTATCAATAAGTACTTATTTTATCGTGTTTTTGAATGTTTGCTTTTTTCTTGTGTTTTTAATTTGCATTGAGGTTGAGTTAATATTGTATAATTTGAATATACTAGTAAAATTATTGCGATGATTTTTAATTCTAAACCTGCAAATGGTAAGACTGCAACTACTGAACCTAAACCGAGTATATATGCAAAACTAAAACCACAAACAGAACAACCCGCCACTAAAATTGCTAAAAATGACCCAATAGTTGTACTCGTGGTTGCCTTTATATGTAGTTTGTTTGATTCTGAGATTTTATAGATTAAAGCAGTTATATTTATTCCAAATAATACTGCGATAAGAACAATAACTACAACTGTCGTATTTGCGTATAATTGACCATAATTTCCTTGAATAAGAGGAAGATCTGTTAGAAAAGATAGTAATCCACCCATTATTACTGAAAATAATAGAAATAGCATAAAATAAATCCGTTGAGAAAAAATTTTTTCTAAGATTGTCATTCGTGATTTAAAATTCATATTTGAGAAATAAGCACCTTTATTTAAAAACATACTGAAAATTTGATTAAATATACTTCAAAAATGCTCAAAAAACCACAATGAATTTAAACCTGCGATACTATAATTACAATATGGACGAAAAAAAAGAACGACAAAGATACCGATGTACATCCTGTGGTTACAAGTTTAAGCGAAATTCACAAACATTTACCAAAAAGATTTGTCCATATTGTGGGAAAGATACTATTGAAAAACATGTGTTTTCTGAAGCTGCAGAATTACTTGATGAAATTGCAAGAGTACCCAATCGTTATGATAACTAATTCTGTGAACTATTATAATGGAATTGCAAAAGGATATAATCAACTGTATGCTTGTGAACAACTTCAAAAACTTCAATGCGCATACGAAAATATTCCCTCCGCTTGGGATTTACAAAAAGTACAACGTGTTTTAGATGTTGGGTGTGGGACAGGGATCTCAACTGACTTCTGGTCTGAAAAAATGAAATTACATGCTATTGGTATTGATCCTGCAGAGGAGCTTCTGAAACAAAATTTGCAAAATGTCAGTAAATTTGAAGTTGGATTTGCTGAAAAACTCATCTTTAAAAATTCTTGTTTTGATTTGGTTATCAGTTTTAGTGCAATTCAAAATTTTTCAGATGTTTTACAGGGGTTATCAGAGATCAAACGTGTTGGAAAGAAATATTTTATTTTGACAGTTATGGATAGAGGAGAACATTTTTCTGAAATTCAACAAAAAATCTCTGAATTGTTTACCATAATTACACAAGTTACTTGTTTAAATGACACGATATTTTATTGTGAAAGTTAATCAAGCGGACTTTTAATGTTCAAAAAATCTTTATTTGCGACATGAGTGTATATTGATGTTGTTTCTAGTTTGCTATGCCCTAAAAGTCGTTGAATATATTTGATATCTGTTCCTTGCTCTAATAAATGCGTTGCAAAAGAATGCCTCAACATATGTGGTGTAATATGATTTGGTGATGATTTTTTTAGAATTTCTTGAATTGATTTGATTGTATATTTTCCGTTTCGTCCTTCAAAAAGATATTGTGACTTAAATGTTGTTTGACAGAGATATTCTGTTAAAACAGATTTAGCTTTATTTGAGAGAATTGTATATCTATCTTTTCTACCTTTAGCTTGTCTTATGAGAATAGTGTTATTGTTTGTATTCATATCTGTTCGTTTGAGATTAGTTATTTCAGAAACTCGTAAACCTGATGAGTAAAGAAGGATTATGATGAGTTTATGTTTGATGTTTTTAGTGTTTTTAATTATTTGTTGAATTTCTTGTTTTGAGATTACCTTAGGCAACAGTTTTTTTCTTTTCGGAGATGGGATTTCGTCGAATTGGATATTCATATTGAGTAACTTCAACAAATAGAGTATAGAAGCCCTGATTTGTCTGATGGTGTTTACATCATAGACTTCGTGGAGTCCTAAAAAATATCGCTTTATAGGTGTTTCTGAGATGTTTAACGAGTTTTTTTGGAGATATATTAAGAATTTCTCAATATTGTATAGATATGCTTTTTGTGTTTTCTGGGTAAAATTCTGCAGAATCATTTGTTCTTTAACTTTTTGGAGTAGTTTTTCTTTGTTAAACATGATTTTTAGATTGAAAAATAGCTTTATATGTTTAACCTCGTTTTTTCCGAAAGATTTACGGATTAGGCGAAATATTAACACCATATTGGATTTACATTCGTAATCCAATAGGTGTTAGTCGCAATCATTTTTAATCAAAGGCACAGAGTTTAAGTTAAAAAAAGTA
>CAZUXP010000019.1:0-11993 GCA_964624275.1 uncultured Methanosarcinales archaeon | reverse complement strand
GGCTCGGTGCTTACCCAACTTTTCTTTGAAAAGTTCTTCCATCCGCTGTGTTAGTCGCAATCATTTTTAATCAAAGGCACAGAGTTTAAGTTAAAAAAAGTAAAGTATAATATAAAATAACATATTGTGCTTGATGTAAAAATGACTTCTCAAAAAGATAAACTCCATTATTGATTACATCATAATTCCGTTTATTCTTTTTTCGACCACGCTGCGCTCTCGCCTATCGGCTCGGGGCGTCTAACAGCGAATGGAAGGTTCGCACCTCGGCTCGGTGCTTACCCAACTTTTCTTTGAAAAGTTCTTCCATCCGCTGTGTTAGTTTCAATCGGGAAAAAACTCTATTTAGTAGAAGGGGTTGGGCTTGGACGAACATCTCTTTCGTTATACAGAATTGTTTTCAATGTTACTAATCTTTCAGCAGGATCATATATTGCAAAATTAGCAGCCATTCTTCCATCATTTGTTCTCATGAATTGACCGCCAGGATTAACCCAGTAGACTTTTCCAGGCTCTAAAATATGTTGCTCTTCTCCTTGCTTCAACCAATCAACCAAGTCATTATCTTTCAGCCACTTGTATTCTGGAAGAACACCCATGGAATGACTATGACCATGAAAAATAACAAGTGGCTCTAATCCACTATATCCATCAATCATTTCTCCATGTTCATCCCTAATCCATTGTCCATTATGTGCCGCTAAAACATTACCATTTTGATATACAACAGAACCATTGATTTTACTTGTTGCAGCATCTACTCCCACAAAATGTTTAATCATATCAGAAGCAACACCTGCGGTTTTATCACCTATTGTAAGAATTAATTTTCTTTCGGGTTTTTCATTTCTATATGCTCTTAATTCATGCCACATTCTATCATATTCTTCTTGTTCTCCTGTGGCAAATGGATAAATTTTATGAGCTTCATCACCAAGTGTTAAAGCAGTATCAATACCTTGCTCTCTAGCATAATCTAAGATTAATCTCATCGCTTGCCAATGTAGATGAACATCTCCAAATGCAACTAATTTTTTATCCATAAATTAAGAGATAAACATATTCTTTTTAAATGTTTCTTTTGTAACTACTATCTAATAACTATAATGCCCAACCCCCTATTCTTTTTCATAATTGTGCTTCGCACTTGATACGAGTTTTTTCCCGACTTTTCGGACGAAATTTTCCCACACTGCGTATGGGAAAAGAAACTAACAGGAATTTAACGGTTCGCAGGGTCGGCTTCGCCTAAAACGCCAAGCGTTTTCCCCTGCTCTCCCAAATTGAATTTCCAGCACGAGCCTCAGGGTTGCCGAGTCTCGTGGGAAATTCAACTTCGTTAAATTCCGATGTTATGTGCAATATTACTCGAAAATTTTGCCTTGATTTATTTTAGTAAGCCCCTTTGCCTCAAAGAATTAAATTTATATAATCTCCTTAATTACCATATTTTATGAGAGAATTACCAAAATCAGAAGTTTATGAGCAAGAATTTGAATTCATGCCATGGGGAACCTTGATAAATAAGATTCTGGCTACAATTCAAAATGAAGCTCCTAAAAATGGAAGCGTGCTTGACTTAATGTGCGGTCCCGGATATTTGCTTGGAGAAATAGCAAAAAGAAGATCTGATTTAACTTTAGAGGGTACTGATATTAGTGATGAATTTATCCAGCATGCTCAACGCAAATATCCTGATATTTCATTTCAAGTTGCAGATGTTTTATCTTGGACTCCATCAAAAAAATATGATGTTGTTTTATGCACTGGTGGAATACATCATTTACCTTATGATAGACAAGCGCCATTTTTAGAAACAATCCCTGCTTTATTGAATCCAAATGGTTTTGCAATTTTTGCGGACCCTTATGTTGATGATTTTTCAAATGAATTGGAAAGAAAACAATCTGCCGCAAAACTCGGATATGAATATATGGTTGCTACAATGAAAAATGGCGCTACAGATGAAATAGTCAAAGCTACTGTTGATATTCTTTACAATGATGTAATGGGCTTTGAATATAAAACATCCTTGAAAAAACTTGAACCCGTTTTTAGGAGACTATTTTCTCATGTTGAAATAGATAAAACATGGCCAGAATCCAAATCTGAATACGGAGATTATATTATTCTATGTAAGAACGGCAAAGGGGCTTAAATTCTATTGGGCAAAATTTCCTGCGTCATACTGTGCCTCCGCTACGCTTCGGCATTTTTTCTTGCAGAAAAAACACATAACAGCGATTATCTGGTTCGGACTTGCAGTCCTCACCCAAATTTCACTTCGTGAAACTTCAGATAATCGCGATGTTAAATACAATAAATTTGGAGTCCTAGAAAATAGAAAGGGGGCTGGTCTTACTGTCTATACATGAAGTGGTCTTTTTCTCTATATGGAATTGTAAACTTGAATGATGTTCCTTTTCCTAACTCTGATTCAACCCAGATTTTTCCGTCATTTGCTTCAACAAATTCTCTTACTGACCATAAACCAACTCCATGTTCAGTTTCTGTGTCTGTTTTTGTTGAAACTCCTCTTTGAAATAATCTTTCTTGAGTTTCTGGTCTTATTCCGAAACCCCAATCTTTTACTGTGATAATAATTTGTTGGTTTTCTTCATCTGCAGTGTCATAAACTCCGAAAAATCTGTGGAGTGGTTTTTCAGGATCCTGTAATCTTCTTTCAATATCATTTTGAGGATTAAAAGCATGTTGTTGAATATTTTTTATTAGAGGCATTACAGCATTTCCAAAATAATCAACATTTGTCTCCATTGGTACAATACTTGGTTTATCCATTTCAATAAATGTTTTTATTCTTCTATTTTCAAATTGTGAATTCCAAAGTGTTCCTAAATCTTCCCTTAAATTATAAATATCTCTTTGGAAATTTCCTGCAAATTCATTATTATATGTATAAAATGCCATTCCATATAAAATATCTAATTTTTCAAGTGCCTCTTGTCGTTGAGGAGCAACATTTCCTAATTCTAAAACTCTTTCTGTCGCTGGAAGATATTGAGCAATTCCTTTCATTCTTCTTACTAAACTTTCAGACGCTTCTCTTCCTGCTTTTTCAATATCTTCTGGTTTGCCTTTTTTTGTGCAATACTTTAGCACATCGTCAAGAGAAGCTAAAACTAATTTTCCAGAAGAATGAAGATTATCAACATAACCTCTCTGATGAATATTTGGTTGCTCTCCATAATATTCTCTTTTTTGTCCTGTAAATACTCCAGCTATCGAAAATGCTTCTACAATATCACTATACAATTCATGTTGAAGAAAGTCAAGGGTGTTTTCTTTTTGTTTCCCTTTTAATCCTCTAACAGTTTGAAATCTATCAAAAACATCATTCCTTGTAAATTGAACATCATAACTTGGCATATAACATATAGAGAAAAGTATAATCTTTTAAATGTTGCTATTGTAAAGTTAATATTGATGAACGACCAGCTCCTAGATTCTATGTCTTGATTGCTCACTGTGTTCGCTCGATTTGACGGACTCCAAATTTACTTCTCCGTTCCTCGGCTTCGCCCTGCGGTACTCGACCACATTGCATTCTCCTCCCTTTGGTCGTCGGGACATTTAACAGGGCTTAAAGGGCTCGCTCGTTGCACTTCGCTCTACCAAATTTTTTGCTACGCAAAAAACTTCCCTTAAGCCCGATGTTATGTCTAATAAAGTTTAGTGGCTCCTACGCTTTTTCATCTAAGAAATCGCAACATTCAAAAAATTGTTTTTTTGGAGAACCTGATAATTCTTTTTTCTTTCCTGTGATGTGTTTATAGATATAATTTACTTTTGAGGATATTTTTTCTTTCTCAAGCTCTTTTGGATAATTTGATAATAAGCAATTAGAAATAAATAAATAATTGTAAAAATAATCTAGTTTTGTTTTCTTCATTTCCTTAATGGCATCGTAATTTCCCAACAATACTTTTTGTGCTTTTTGTAAAAATGGTAAATAATTTGGTATTGTTGTCGGTTGTATATCTGGAAATGAAGAAATATGTATTCTTAGGGCATTCTCTTTTGTATTCAAATGTTCAACTTCTTCTTCGTAAGTAGAATGCCATATTATTAATAGATTATTTTTTTGTTTTTCAAGTTCATTTCTAACATTTTCTAAAAATGAAATTAGTCGCTTGAGAAAATATCCTTTATTACAAGTTTTTGAAGGTGCTATAAACACATCTAAATCATTATCTAAATTTAAGCTTCCAAAAAAACAAACAAATCCAAAATCTTCTTTATATTCATCTAAATTTTCTTTGAAGATTTTTTCTAATTTTTGAATGTCCATTTTAATAATAGTAAATAGTTCCTATTTAATAATTTATTGCCACTAAACTTTACTCTGCGAAAAATCAAAGATTTTTCTTGCCACGTTGCACTTCACTCTCCCAAATTAATTTTTCAGCCAGTTCGCTAACGCTCACGGGAGAAATTAACTTTCCTTATCCCCGATGTTATGTCTAATTTTATTTTAAGCCCTAAAAAACGAAATATTTATATGTTATAGCATCTTATATATATTCTATGACTGTAACAACTATACAAGTAAGTAAAGATTTACTGGAAGATTTAAAATCTCGTAAAATGTATGATAAAGAAAGTTATGAAGACATAATTAGAGATTTATTAGAAGACACCATGGAATTATCTCAACAAACATTAGAAAACATTAGAAAATCTGAAGAAGATATTAAAGCAGGAAGAGTTAAAACTCTTGCAGAAGTTGAAGCGAGATTAAAAAGATGAGTTATGAAGTAACTTTTTCAGATTTTGCAGATAAACAATTAAGTAAACTTTCTTTAGATGTTCAAGATAGAATTATTTCTACGATAAAAAGATGTCAGATAAGACCTCATAGCCATGTTAAAAAACTTGTAGGATCAAAGTATTTCAGATTACGAGTAGGAGATTATCGAGTAATTATAGACATTATTGAAAACAAATTAATAATTCATGTAATTGATATAGGTCATCGAAAAAAAATATACAAAAGACGGGCTTAAAATAAAACTTTGAAATTTTCCTTTGGTACGTTGCACTTTGGCTCGGTCACTTCGTGACGAATATAATAGCGATTAGTTGCAATTTTCAAGATGAAAAATTTCGTATACTATTACACAGTAACATTTATATAGGAATCCACATACAAATCATATATGTTTCATGATAGGCTTAAAATAATTGAGTATAGATTATTCGGAATACTTCAAAAATAAGAACATTTAAAAAGCAAATACTTCAAAGATGATATTATGCAATGGTATAAACAGTTAGGTTTTTCACAATATCCTCTTGATCCGCGAAGTAACCCAAATTTAATAGGTGTGGATGGCATACAGGAACAAATAACTCAATATATTCTGCAAGGAAATATGTGCCTGTTAGCAGGTTTTACGGGAAGTGGAAAAACGAGTATGCTTCAAAAAATATCTCGCTCGTCGGAGTTAAAAGATTTTCGATTTATTTTTATTTCAGCAGATGGTGTGAAAAAAAACTATGATATTGATGATGCAATTAAAAGCTCAAAATCTTTTGTTGAACTTATTACATTCCAAAAACCTCGAAAGGTAGTTGTATTATTAGATGAATCCCATCTTGCAAATCGAATATTAACAGAATCAATAAAAAGTAAATGGAATTTTGTGTATCCAAATGGTGATAAGATGATTCAATCAGTAATTGTGAGTCAGATTGAACCTAAATTAGGTACGAATTTTTCAGGTTCATTTATCGATCGGCTTGGAAAGCGTGTTGTGCAGATGCGACGTTTAACATTTGGTGAGCTTCAAGCGGTGTTAGATTTACGTCTGAATACTGGTAAACACAACTATGTTTCAAATTTTACAAAATCAGGTCTTGATTTTTTGACAAAAAGTGCAGATGGTTCAGTTCGTCAATTACTTGAATATACGGATGCGATTTTTCGAAAATTATGTAATTTACAACCAAGTCCATTCTTAGAAAATACTGATTTTAAAATTGATCAGCCTGTTGTGTTTAATATTTTACAAGAAGCTGGATTAGCAGTATATGAAAAAAACTCACTGGCAAAAAAAGGAAACTTTGAAAAATTGCTTAAAATAAAACGATTCAAAAATGCAATTGAAATGTTTGATCAATTCGGAACACTTAGTCCAGTAACTTTGGCTGAAAAATTAGATGTGACAAAAGCAACGTCGCAAAAACTCATTAATGAGTTAAAGAAAAAAGATGCATTAGTTGAATCACATAGTGAGGATGATGAATCATTCTTTGTGTTAACACCTCGTCTGAAACATGAATTGGTAAAACAATAAATTTTATAATTAAATATATTATTTTCACTATTATGGCAAAAATTATTGTTGATGGGCAAGAAGCAGATGTACCTGATAATGAACATTTTAATGACATCGCAGAGAGTTTAGGTGTCCCATTTGGTTGTACGGAAGGTATTTGCGGTTCTTGTCGAGTTAAAGTTGAAGAGGGAGTGGAAAATCTTACCGAATTAACACAAGAAGAGCAGGATATGGGTATGTCAGAAACTGAGCGATTATTGTGTCAATGTAAAGTAAAACACGGTATTGTAAAGTTTACATATTGGTGATTATATTGTTTATAATTGGTTAATTTCATAAGTATAATTATTTGTTTGTTCACACATGGCTTCAATTTTATATAAAAAATTTTTTTTTTGCTATTATGTATCTTATTTACATCGTCGATTTTTGCAACGCAGATTGATATAATTTCTACAAATCCATCACCTGTTGTTGCTGGAGAATATGCAGATATTACTATTCAATTCTCTTAAGATCAAATTTTTTTTGGTGACACTTTAACTGATGTAACATTTACAGTCAAAGAAACTGATTTTATTAAGCCGATTCCACAGCAAGAATTATTTGTTCGCGAAATATTTTCATAACCATTTTTCTCTAAATAAGTAATTACACTTTGAGCGTTTAAATTACGTTGTTCACAACCAGTACTACAAACATGAGCTTTTATATGTCATCACCAAAAACAAGGATATTAGAATCTATTAATAAACTTGCTAAGAAAAATCCGGAAGAATCACAGTTTTATAGGTAATTATTTAAGTATATACAAATTACTTATTAGATATAAGAAAAATTGAATGTTTTCTTCAATTGCGCTAAAAAAAAACTCAAAATCTTACTACTCTGTCGGCACATTATTTTTAACAAGTATCACAACATTTATTGGTTTTTTATCTTTAGTATTGGCCGCGTTACTTAGAATTCAGCGATTAGGTTTAAGTTTAGCGTTTAATATTGCGTCTGTTTTTCTGGTAACAATTGTGCTTGTTCCAGCAATTTTAAGTTTACAATATACGAAAAAAATAATTAAACACAAACTTCATTACAGTGTAAAAAACCTTAAAAGAAAAATTAAAATATTGTATCATTCTTTCACTAACTTTTTAAGTAACCCGTACTTTTAAGCTATACAATGGTAGAAAAACGAAGAATTTTATTTCAAATAAGAACTTGTCCGTATTGTCAAAATGCACGAACACATTTAGATGAAACTGACATCGAATATGAAATTATTGATATAGATCCAAATGATCGATCAATTGTTGAGACTCTTTCAGGACAGTCAACCGTACCTATTTTAGTTGAAGTGGTTGGAATGAAAAATCAAGACGATGATATAGTAGAATATATCAATGAGTTACAAGCAAAAAAAGAAGATTGATATGATGAAAATAGGTGAAAAAATATCAGATTTTGCATTGGAAGATGTTAATGGAAAAAGTATTTCTTTATCCCAATTTTCTTCACAATGTTATGTTTTATTTTTTTATCCAAAAGATAACACCCCTGGTTGTACAATTGAGGCAAAAGAGTTTTCTACATTAGTAAATGATTTTGAAAAGCAAAATACAAAAATCATTGGGATTTCTGGTGGTAATCAAAAATCAAAGCAAAAATTTTGTGAAAAAAACAATTTACACGTCATACTCCTAAGTGATTTTGACTATTCCTACTGTAACAAATTAGGGTTATATGTAAAAAAGAAGTTCATGGGTCGCGAGTACATGGGTATTGAACGTACAACGGTTATATTAGATGATTCTTATACAATTATTCAAATTTTTGAGAAGGTGAATCCGCTTGGTCATGCAAAAAAAGTTTTGGACTGGATTAAAACACATACAAATTAAATATTTATATTGGTTGAGTTTATGTGTTGCGATGTGTGTTAATTTAGTACTCGCAATATTTATTGAATATCAAAAACGCGCATCACAGAATAATACAGGGTTTATTACAAGTTGTTTTGCTGATATAAATGCGGGCGGTTGTGGAACTGTCGCATCAAGTGTCTATGCAACAACATTTGGCGTTTCGAATCCTTGGTATGGAATTTTCTTTTTCTCGTTTTTACTTATAGTAAGTATTTTAGAAATTCGAGCAATTTTCTATAAATCACATACAAAAACAATATTGTTTTTTATTTTACGGTATGTACAAACATATGGGATGATATTAGCAACAATATTTGCGCTTTGGTTACTATACGTTCAGTTTTTTATTTTATATGCAATTTGTACGTATTGTTTATGGGTTGATGGAATAACTATTACTTGGACAATTGCGTATTTTGTTCTTCGTACAAAGATTCTGTATGAGTGAATTTGGTTGATTTTTTCGTCGATACATTTATAAATTAATTCTGTTTAAAACATACCAACTGGTTTGTTTTTACAAAATGACGAAAAATACAATACTTCAAAGTGCATATGTATTATTTGCAAAAAATGGTTTTAATGCTACGAGTATGAATGATATTGTAAAGCATTCCCAATTAACAAAAGGGGCAATTTATTATCATTTTTCTTCAAAAGATGAATTATTCGTTGAAACTGCAATCTATATACATCAAAAATATAATTTGGATGAGTTATTAGATTTTGAAAAAACAACAAAAAAAACATATAAAAAACAAATTCTGAATATGGGATTAAAAATAATCCAATTATATGAGACCGATCCAATGTTTAGTGACTTTATTTGGGAATCATATATGCTTGCAAGAAAAAATAAACATATTCGGTTACTTATTATGCAAAAGGCTGAATTAAAAAAACCTTTATATGATCGTGCAATTCAAAAAGGAATTGAACTAGGTGTTTTTGAAAAAAAATCAGATGTCGCATATATTCAATTTAAACTAAAGACAACACTTGATGCAATCGGTTTACATATGAATTTAAACATAAATTGTTTTGATGTTAAGAATATGTGGAAAAAAACAATAAAAGAGATATTTGTATAATGAAACAAAAAAAGAACGATTCAATAATTGAATTAGAAAATGTAAAACGTATTTACAAAATGGGTAATGCGAAAGTGTATGCATTAAACGGAATTTCTTTGAGTATTAAAAAAGGAGAATTCGTTTCAATCGTTGGGAAAAGTGGTTCAGGAAAATCAACGCTTGTGAATCAAGTTGGATGTTTAGATATTCCAACAGAAGGAGCAGTATATTTAAGTGGACAAAATATTTTATATTTAAAAGAAAGTGAACTAGCTCAAATTCGCGGAAAAAAGATAGGGTTTATTTTTCAAACTTTTAATTTAATGCCAACACTCAGTGTTTACGATAATATAGCGCTACCAATGGCTTTTCAAAATGTCGTTGATGAGGAGATTGAAAGAAAAGTTGCAAAAGTCCTTAAGCTTGTTGATTTAGAAGACAGAGCGTATCATAAACCAGGTGAACTTTCCGGTGGACAAAGACAAAGAGTTGCAATTGCACGCGCACTAGGAAATGATCCCGAAGTTATTTTAGCTGATGAACCAACAGGAAATTTAGATAGTAAAACGGGAAAACAAATAATGGAATTTTTGCTAAATTTACATGAAAAACACAATGCGACCATAATAATGGTAACTCATGATGACGAATTAGCAAAATGGGCACAACGAACAATTACGCTTTCAGATGGAAAAATAGTAAGTGAAAAAATTTATACAAAAAAAGAAAGAGAAGATGCTATTAAAAAGTTATCTTAAGGTATAAGAAGATGAATATAAAAAAAATAGTTATTTCGGTAATGATATGTGTATTACTGAGCTTGGGTGCATTTGCAACGACGAATTATGATAATACAGTTATAGTTCCAACATTAGTAAACCAACAACCTGATCCGGTACAACCTGGAAATTATGTTGAATTGCGTTTTCGAATTGATAATATAGGTCAACGATCCCAAGATTATACTTTTGAACTCTTGGCGGATTATCCTTTTTCGTTTGATAATCCTCAAGATGCAATTAAAGATGTTCGAATTGGGTCAGGAGAGGCAGGTTCAGGTGCGACAGTTTTATATTTTCGTGTTCGCGTTGATGAAAATGCAGTTGAAGGACAACAAAATAATATCCAATTAAAGTATCATCCTAAATCAAATCCTAATTCTTTTGTTATATATGAGCAACCAATTCGTATTGAATCGCAACGTGGTTTAGTACAAGTAGGTGATATTCAATTAATACCAGAAAATCCTCAAGTTGGAACTCAATTTATGTTAAATGTTGGCATTGAAAATTTAGGAAATAGTTTTATTGAAAATGTGAGAGTTCGTTTAGATACTGATGATTCAGGTTTTAGACCTGTTGGTTCATCAAATGAAAAAACAATTCAACAAATACCTGCAACACAAACGCACATGGTTGGTTTTTCCTATTTTATAGATGCAAATACTGATGTAACAGTGCATCAAATACCAGTTACACTCACTTATGTTGATAGCAAAGGTGAAGAACGAACAACAACAACAAAAATTGGTATTCCAGTTGGTGCAGAACCATCTTATGTAACAAATCTTCAAAATACTGAAGTTTTAATGGCAAATCAAAATGGACGTATAACAGTAAGTATTTCTAATACGGGAAAAAGCGATATGAATTTTGCACATTTAGAATTGCGTACTTCAGACGAGTATGTCATTTTAAATTCTCCAAGTTCATATTTGGGAAATTTATTAAGTGATGATTTTGAAACCGCGCAATTTACAATATATACACAACCAACAAATGCCGAATCCATTCCATTGAATTTTCAGTTAACATATCGAGATTCATATTATGCTAAGTATACTGATAACTTTACGCTAGATTTGAGATTATATGACACACAAACTGCACAGAATTTAGGTCTTATACCAAAACAATCATATAGCGGTCTTATCGTGTTGGTGCTTATTATTGCAGGTGTTGTTGGATTTATAGTGTATAAAAAACGAAAAAAATCAAAAATGCAATAATTGCATTTTTTTTGGTATGAATACAAAAAAATTATTTGGAGTTGCATATAAATCACTTAAAGATCGAAGTGTTCGAAGTTGGATTACGATATTAGGTATTGTAGTTTCCATTGCAGTTATTTTTGTTTTATTAACATTGTCACAAGGTTTGAATTCTGCAGTTGGAGATTTATTTGAAGATTTTGGTACAAATCGCGTATTTATATCCGCAGGTGGTTTAGGAGAAGTACAAGGATTAAATGCGCGAACATTAGATGAAAATATTGCAACTGAAATTGAACGTTTACCATATTTTGAAGGTATAATACCAACTTTAATTCAACCCACTGTGCAAATTCAATATAGTAATAGAGAGGCGTTTGTAGATATAATGGGTTTACCAAATATCGATTCATCATTTGTTGCTGAACAATATCAACTTGATACCAATTTAGAAGAAGGACGTTTTTGGAGAGATAATGAACAAAAAGTAGTTGTGCTTGGATACAATGTTGCATATGAAACTGATGATTATTTTGGCAGAGAATTGAGTTTACTAAATTCAATAACGATCAATCAAACGCGCTTTCGAGTAATTGGTATATATGAACAAACTGGAACTTCGGATGATGATAGTATTTATATTCCATTAGAGGATGTTCGAATATTATTTGATAAACCTACAGAAATTACTTTTATTGATGCAATACTTCGC
>CAZUXP010000018.1:0-25538 GCA_964624275.1 uncultured Methanosarcinales archaeon | reverse complement strand
ACGTGTTGAATAAGCATTTTATATAATTTATAATATCAAACAAATAGGAATATTAATGGATAGAAATTTAAGTGTGTATAAACAAAACTATACCTAAAATACTTGCTCCTGTTGGATCTTTTGAGTCGCTTCAAGCTGCGGTTCAAGCAAAAGCTGATGCAATCTATCTCGGTATTGAATTATTTCATATGCGATCAAATAAAAAAGGATTCACATTTGATGAGCTCGATTCAATTCTATCGCAAGCACATGCACATTCTCTAAACGTTTATGTCACATTAAATATTATTTTTTTTGATGAAGAGCTACATAAAATGTATGAATTCTGCGATATTTGTAAAAATAAAAGAGTGGATGCAATTATTGCCCATGATGTATCTGTACTTCAATATGCAAAAAAGATTGGATTACCAGTTCATATTTCAACGCAAGCAAATATTACAAATATTGAATCAATAAAATTTTATGCACAATTTAGCGATGTCATTGTATTAGCACGAGAATTAAATCTTGCACAGATTACTGCAATTTGTAAACAAATTCAAACTGAAAAAATATTGGGAATAAGTGGAGAATTACTTGAAATCGAAATTTTTGTTCATGGTGCACTATGTATTGCATATTCAGGAAAATGTTCAATGAGTCTTGCAACATATAATCATTCGGCAAATAGAGGAAAATGTTTGCAAGTTTGTCGAAGAAAATATGCTGTTAGTGATTATGAGACTAACAAAGATCTTACGATAGAAAATGAATATGTTATGTCGCCAAGTGATTTATGCACACTTCCTTTTTTAGATGAGATTATTCAAAGTGGCGTCTCAATTTTAAAAATCGAAGGACGTAATCGTTCACCTGAGTATGTTTTAACTGTTGTAAACGCATACAAGACTGCGCTTTTACTTATTAATCAAAATACCTATACACCAAAACAAAAACAAAAACTCGTTGAATACGTACGAAGAGTCTATAATAGAGGGTTTTGGATGGATGGATACTATCTTGGCAAAAATATTGATGAATGGAGTAAATCGTATGGTTCGAAAGCAACTGAAAGTAAAGTTTTTGTTGGAAAAATTACAAATTATTATTCGCATAAAAAAATCGCACAAGTTATCATTCAAACTCATCAAATAACAGAATCTGATGAAATTTATATTATGGGAAAAACTACTGGTGTTATTCGACATACACTCAAAAATCTCAAACCAACTATTGTACAAAAAGGTGATACGGCAACATTTTATATTTCACAAATTGTTCGAAAAAATGATAATGTATATTTTATTAAAAAAATACAAAACTTAAAGGACAATGTTTGAACTTCGTCTTACGCGTATAATACTATAACAATGTATATATGAAGGTAGACATCACACATAATTTTCGTTGTATATCGTTGTATACAAAGAAAAAAAGATCTTATGAAAAAGTGAAACTTTTCATACGCAGAAAATTAAAAATTTTCTCGTAAATCACTTATTTTCTGAATTCACATTAGAGGCTTCATCCAAAAATAACGTAATTGGATAAAATACGCACGCAAATTTCACTCAAGAGTCCCACTATGAGCAATTACAAAAATTTAGTTGCAGACAATTGTTGAAAAGTTACGTCTTCCAACGGTGTTGAACAATATAATTGTTCAACAATTACTGAATTTTCTAACTTTATTGCAAAGTGCGTATCTTTTCTAAAATTATTTTTTGGATGAAGCCCACAATAGGAAAAGAATATTATATCATAACATTCATACATTATCAATTATAGCAACATATTTAAAGTCTATCTAACCCCTACTTCTTATGAAAATCCTTATTTTTACTGATTCACATGGTGATTACCTTATCCATGAGCGAATTATTACAAAAGCAAAAAAAGAAAACGTTAATCTTATTATTTGTGGGGGGGATGTAACGATTTTTGGGAATCATTCGCAAGAAATAATTGCACATTTAGATTCAGCAAATATTCCTATTTTTTTTATTCACGGTAATCATGAAGATGAAGATGAAATTAAACGTCTTGTTTTAGAGAGTCAAAATATTACATGGCTCCATAATGAGATTTTACTCAAAGATGACTTTGCCTTTATTGGATTTGGTGGTGGAGGATTTAGTGAAACCGAGCCTGAATTCTTAGAACTTACACAAAAACTCAAACATGATAATGTCATACTTATAACCCATCAACCTCCCTATGGAACCCAATTAGATTGTGTGAACGAATTATTTTCAGGAAATAAGGATTTTCGAGAATTTATTGAAAAACAACAACCACTTTTTGCAATCAGCGGTCATATCCATGAAACTTTTCAAAAAACTGATACAATTAAAAAAACAAAACTAATAAATCCAGGACCAAAAGGAGTTATTATTGAAATCTAATATGATTATTCACAAACAAACAAACAAAGTCATTGTACCCAAAAATAAATTTTTACGTAATTTTATGTTACAAGGCATTGGATTAATGTTTCATATTCCTATTAGTGACACTGGATACATTTTTGTTTTTCAAAAAGAAAAACGAATTCCTATTACAATGCTCAATGTCTTTTTTTCGCTTGATATTTTATGGCTTAACTCACAAAAAAAAGTTGTGTATAAATATGCTGCAAAACCATTTGAACTTAATATTAATCCAAAAGTTCACGCAAGATACGTTGTTGAACTACAAAAAGGGAGAGCTCAACATATTCGTATTGGTGACATATTAGAGTTTTAATTTGATTATAATTTCAGCAAAAAGCAATATATCTCTTATTTTAAGATAAGTTTTACCACATAGTTATAGCGTACACAACTATATACAAATATGTCTATCTCAAAAATACATATAAATTGTGTATTTTTGTGTTAAATTAAAAAAAAAGAAACAAATGAGCCAAAGCTCATTTATTGTTGTGCAAGTTCTGCATCTAAAATTTGCTCAAATACTTCAAAAGGCTGTGCACCAGTTACAAGCATACCATTTACGATAAAACCTGGTGTTCCACTAATTCCAGAGGCCTGCCCAATTGCTAAATCTGTATCAAGACGATCTTGAAATTGAGCTGTGTCTAAACATTCATTAAACTGAGCCGTATCAAGACCAAGTGTTGAGGCGTGACTTTTTAATTGTTCATTTGAAAGCTGTGATGTTTCAAATAATTGGTCGTGATATTCCCAAAACATTCCTTGATCACGTGCGCATTCACTTGCTAAAGCTGCTTGAGTTGATTGTGCTCCTAAAACTGGAAAATGCATATAAACAAAACGAACATCACCAGTATCTACATAATTACTTTCAATTAAAGGATAAGTTTCTGCAAAAAATCTTCCACAAAATCCACAACTAAAATCACTAAACTCAATCATTGTTACTGGTGCATTATCATCACCTTTTGTTGGTCTATCTCCAATTTCGATTTCTGATAATAATTTAACAGCACCTACTGCACGCGGTGAAAGAACCATTTGCCCATTTTTAGATTCAAATGCTTGTGCTACTTCACCATAATTTGCTGTTTGAGATAATTCTGACCCATAAATAAATGCTGGAAGTCCTAACAAATCCAAACTTTCAATTAATTCCTGTGCTTGAGCTGAATCTTTTTGAAGCGTTGTTACTTGCGTTGTTGGAAATAAATCTTCCAATATTTCAACAATTCGTCCAGTTTCACACACACTACATGTTTCATCATCAATAACAGTTAATGTTAATTGCGGATCATCCGCTGTACTCGTCCCTGTTGGTTGTGAATCTTGTGTTGGTTGTGAATCTTGTGTCGATTGAGAATCTTGTGTTGGTTGAGAGTTAGCTAATTGTCTATTTATAACTTCTTGAAAAGCACTCAAAGGTTGTGCACCAACAAGTAATTCACCATTTATTGTAAAACCAGGTGTTCCCGTAACCCCAGCTGATTGGCCTTGAGCACGATGTTGTTGAACAATACTTTCTTTTTCTCGATTGTCATAACACGAATTAAACTGATCCATATCAAGTCCTAAATCTTGTGCAAATTGACGTAAATTTGCTTCATTAATTGATTGTTGATTATCAAACAATATTTTTTTGTATGCATCAAATTGACCTTGATCGCGTGTACATTCAGCTGCTAATGCTGCTTGTTCAGCAGTTGGTCCTCGAACTGCAAAATGTTTAAATTCATAATTTAGCTGATCACCATAAATTTCTTTTAATTGCGTAATTGTTGGTTGTACTCTTGCACAAAATGGGCAAGTAAAATCACTAAATTCTATTAATGTAACTGTTCCATCACCTGATGGTGTATCCTGTGAACCAATGTTTATATTGGATAAATTTTGTACTAAAAATACAAATGCTAATACAACAACTGCTGTTATAACAATTGCAATAACTGTTTGCGAATTTTCTTCAAACCACGATTTTTGTGGTTTTTTCGTTGTTTGAGAATGTTTTTTTGTGTGAGCTTTATTCGTATGCTCTGTTGTTACTTTTTTTGTCGATTTCTTCGTTTTTGTTGTTTTTTTTGGCAAATTTATTCACCCCTCACGTATTTTTACGTTTATGATTCACTAAAATGTCTTTTCATTTATAAACATAATGAAAAAATGGTTTAAATTGGTCGATTTTATAATTTGTAAAGACAGTTTCTTATATACTTTACTGATTATAATTCACTTAATAGATTCTAAAATAAACTTGATTGTCTTTGTAGATGAAAACGTTGAGAGATGTGATAATGCAAAGACTGATTCAGTTTTAATCGCATATGGATTTTTTGCAGATGTTCCTGGAAAAACCATCAAATCGAGCGGATTATAAATCGCATAATATTTTGTTTGAGATTTTGATAATTTTTCATTAAGCAACTGGAGTAGCTTACTTTTTGGTCTGAGTTCTTTTACCCCCACAAAATAAATCATATAAGACAAAAGTGAACCTTTAAATGGAGTACAGATTGTTATTATTTTTTTAACTGATAATCCATAAACTTCGTGAGCTAATGTTGCAATAATGCCCCCTTGACTCATTCCAATGATTACATCTATGTCAGTGTATTTTTTTGAAACATTTTTTGCAAGCATATGTAAAGAAATAGTTCCCCATTTTTTTGTATAATTAAATATAAAATGAGTATGTTCTGCTAAATTTCGTCGTATTTTTTGATGTTCGAGTTGAGTTCCACCAAACCCATGAATGAAAAGTATGTTCATATCATGCATAAAATTTAAGTATATATAAAAATATTGACTGTGAATATAAAAATTGTAAATTTCAATAAAAATGCGGCGGACAGGGTTCGAACCTGCGTAGGCGTAAGCCAACGGGTCCTAAGCCCGCTCCGTTTGACCACTCCGGCACCGCCGCTTTTAAAATAATAAATTAATAATTTGTTACAAAACTATTTTTTTTGCACGTTTTTCTCATCCACCTGCAATTTTGGAAATGGTACCGGACAAGGTAATCCTACTTCTTTTGCAAGTAATATTGATTGTGTTAAACTACGACTATATGCAGTCTGCAGAACTTGCACAAGGATATCTTTATTGATCTTTTCATCTT
Source organism: uncultured Methanosarcinales archaeon (assembly GCA_964624275.1). GTDB lineage: Archaea > Nanobdellota > Nanobdellia > Woesearchaeales > DATGWN01 > CAZUXP01. The sequence continues at coordinate 20,006 of CAZUXP010000018.1, read as the reverse complement.
TTTTCCACATTTCAAGTACTTGTTTTGCTTGTTCTGATTGTAATAAAAGCACAATAAATCCTTCAATTAAAATTGATCCCGCTTTTGGTTCGTATTTTTGTGTAAATGCAAACTCGAATTTAAGCGAGTCATTTTGTGGACTAGGAAAATGTAAATCCTGCTTTTTAACACCAGTTATGTTTACATTGTGCATAACTTGTAAGTTACCCGAATACTCAGATCGTTCAACATGAAGTTTTGTAACTTGAAAACCAATAACAGACATTTTATTCCTCTTTTGATTTTTCTTGAGAGTTCTCTGTTGCTTCTTCTTGTTTTGGCTCTTCAAAAAGTGGTGTTTTTCCAGCTTTTACGACTTTTATATTTACTTGCGCAGTCTGCTCACCAATTGTATTTCCCGCAACCATTTTTCGTCGTCGTTCTCCTCGTCGGTTTTTATTAATACCAACACCAGAAACAATTAAAACACGTTTTTTTCGATCGCTTTCAACATCTTGGCGCATTGGAAAACCACTTGAATCACTTCCACCCGTTATTAAAAATTCATATCCAGGCATGTCAATGAGTTCACCTTTAAAAGATTCTTTGAGTTTTTTACCTAATAAACTCTTACTGTTTTGTTCATCTAATTCAATTTGTTTTGTTTTACCGGATGTATCTCCGATTACTATTTTTAATTTAGCCATTATGTATATCCCCATTGTACCATATTTAGATATATGATACACAGTATTTTTGTGAAAATATACTGTATTTATAAAGGTAATTATTTACGTGGCTTCATCTAAAAATTAATTTCAGAGAAAATACCACTTTGCAATAGAATCAGAAAATTCAGTGATTGCTGAACAATTATATTGTTCAACACCGTTGGAAGACGTAACTTTCCAACGATTTATGCAATTAAATTTTAGTACTTACTCATAGCGGGACTCTTGAGTAAAATTTACGTGCGTACTTTTCCTCATTACGTTATTTTTAGATAAAGCCTGTTTACGCACAAGACATTTAATGACCAGTGATGAGCAAAATTGTAAAATAAATAAATATTCCTAATAAGAAAAACGTCAAATGACTATGTTTATGTCGAGGTGTTAAAAGTGTTGTTACTAAATATATGAATGTTCCTGCGAAAAATGAATAAAAGAATATATGCGGTATTGTTAAGATTTTTTGGGTAATAATTGCAGAAAATGCTCCGATAACAATTAATACTGATAAGACTATTCGTGTTTCAGTTGTTTCTTTCACCCAACTATGTAAATCTTCAAATAACAACATTGTTGCCAAAATATGAAATGTAAACGGTATTAAAATGGCAAGTGTCGCAATTAAAGAGTTCTGCTCAAATGTGTATACAATAATATACCCTGTGATAAAGTGTAAAACATAAAAACCACCTGTTCGAACTGCTAAAAGTTGTTTACTGACATTAACTCCTTTTTTCGAATGTTCAAATATACGTTTTTCGGCTAAATAAAATGCAATGTATCCAATAAATGCAATAAATGCGCGAATACTCATTTGTGTTACATCATTAACATGAAACGAATAAATATCGGGAAGTAATGACATAAAAAGATATGCAAAAACTAAGCCACCTGAAAAATTAATGACTAAAGCATCTTTTTTTTTCAATTGATGCGAAATGCCTGAAAGATAAAATAAGAATATTGAAAAAAATAATGCAATGAGTAATGGAACCCCATATTCTGCAATATACATCGACATATGTCTTTTTGAGATACTTTTCTTTTTAAAGGTTATGACTACAAGGCTACGTAGAAATCCTCACAACAATATGCATTGTAGCTTAAGTGAAGTGTATTGCCTTGAATTGAAAATAAAATATTTTCAAATTCTTGTTAAATTCTTTGAATTTAACATTGAAATCATGTCATAAAATTTGGCGATTGTTTGAAATAATTTCAAACCTAAGGATTTTAATCCGAAAATTGCAGGCAAATTTTGGTAAGAGTTTCCACCAGAAAGGTTGAACATTACGTTTTCAACCACGAAGATGTTTTAATCTGAGAAGCTGGAATAAGGGTTTTTTTACAATATACTTATTTGAAAAATAAAGGTAAATTTATTGATTAAATCAGAGATTTTAGAGGATTTCTACGCTGCCGACTACAACGATTTTCTATACAATCGATATGCATAAAGTGTTCCGATAAGAGAGAGAATAAACATACAGACTATTAACACTTTAAAACTTGTCAAATACACGATCCAACCTCCTAAAAGAGCTGAAATTCCTAAAACTATCTGATATTGTGCTTCCCATAAACCCCACTCGCTTGTTATTTTAGCCGAATCAACATGTCTTGAATATAATGAATCAAATGGAGGGTTTCCTAAAGCTAATGCAATTCCTAAAATAAACTGTACAACATATAATTGCCAGACTGTTTGAATAAAAAAATAACCAATTATAGAAATCGTACAGAGAACTCGAGAGATGAAAAACAAAAATGACAAATTATTTGCTTTGTCTTCCCATCGACTCATGTAAATAATAAAAATGCCACACACAATGCTAAATATTGCATACGAGGTACCTGCAGCAACGATATCGCCACCAATATCTTCAACAAACAACGCATAAATTGGACCTAAAAGACCTTGAGCTAAGTTAAAAAAAAAAGATGAGTATAACAGTAATTGTAATTCTTTTTTCATAATAACGTACTTATGATAAGAATTATTTAAAAATGTAGTCATGAAACTAAACTCTGAATAATTAATAAAAGCTGAATTTTAATGTATCCAGTCACTTTGGCTCTGTCTCAAGAGTCTGTTTTGGAATGAAAAGCTCCTTGTTGGTTTCAAAGATACTCTTTGAAAACTTGTAAAACTCTGTTTTACTTTGGCGTGAGATATCAATATGACGCAATTAATGCAACGTCTGGATGGTAATTGCGCAAGTGAGCTCAGCCGTGCTTTTCATTTAATATTAAGACTTGGAACAGAGCCAGTCATTTAATTAATATTTAAGTATCAACTAAATCCCTTACTTTTCTTTCTGACAGTTTAGCAAGAACTTTTTCAAGTCTCATCTCATCTACATTTCTTAAACTAAAAGAATTTCGTGAGAAATAATTTACTGGACATAAAGTGTCAATATTTAATTGAGATCGGAATTGCTCTAAGTACTCATAAAGATGAGGATCACTCCAATCAATCCCATAAGATACTGGAATATTCATATCCAATCCAAAATCTTGCGCAAATAAAACTCCCCGTCTTGGACCAATTCGGTTTCCACCTCTTTCAATTATTCTATATAAAACAGGTAAATTGATAATATCAGGTAATTCTTTAGAGAATCTAAAAGGTTTTAACTCATTAAATCGACTCCAAGTTAAATCATCTTCAATTGAATGCTCATTTCCAAAATAACCACCAACACCGTATACTTGTGGCCATCTTAATTCTGCATAAACTGCTTTCGATTCTATGAAATCTCGTAACTCTCTTGGAGCACTAAAGTTTCCAAAGTCCGTCAGTCTTTTTTTTAAGTCCACAGTATAGATGTCTAAAAACTGATCAACTTTACGATTTAAGTCATATTTTGTAAATTTTGTAGGTATCATAGTATCTATTACATAATAGTATTTAATTAAACTTTAAATATTTATCCATAGTATTGTTAGCGACATTAATAAGTGATAATACCTTGGAGTAAATTCAGAAAAATAGGTGATTCATGCAACCTATTTTCGCAAATAAAGCAACCGCTGTGAATTATCCGTATTATCACAAACTTTTGTCGCAAACTAGTATTCAGCCATACATAAAACATAAGAAAAAACCTTTAGCCCCTCATTGTTGAGGAGCTACAGGCAAAACAGTACCTTCTTTTTCGTTTGGGGGGTGACTTTTGATGTCAGAACACTTAGCCGAAGGCAGGGCTAAAGTGAATATAAAAAAGGGTTTAGACGATTGAACCCTTATCGTACGATTTCTATGCCCAAATCATCGCTAATTCGTTTTGTTTCAGCTTCTTTTTGTTTCGGCGAAACGCTACCCATTATGTATGGCGATGTCACTCCAGTCATAATAGTCATAACAATGAGTTTACCTTTCATATCTTCAGAAACTCTTGCTCCCCATATACAGTTTGCATCTTGATCCATACTTGATGTTACGAGTTCACCAACTTGATTAATTTCTTCAAGTGTCAAATCAGGACCACCATGTACTTGAATTAATGCTCCTGTTGCTCCTTCATAACTAATATCAAGTAGCGGATTGCTTAATGCACCTTTTACTGCCTCTTCAACTCTATTTGTTGTGTCAGATGAACCAACACCGATTGCTGCGACACCACCATTTGTCATGATAGCTTTTACATCCGCATAATCTAAGTTTACTAAGGATGGAACTGCAATTGTTTCAACAATACCTTTAATCATTGTTGCAATTAATTCGTTTGCAACAGCAAATGCTTGTTGAATTGGTAAATTTCCTGCGATATCTACTAATCGATTATTATCTATAACTATAACAGTATCTGAAACTGCTCGAAGTTGTTGCAAACCAAATTCTGCTTTATCAACACGTGCTCGTTCAATCTTGAATGGCATTGTTACTGTTCCAATTACAATTGAGCCCATTTCTTTTGCAATACTTGCCACATATGGTGCCGAACCTGTTCCTGTTCCTCCACCCATACCTGCACAAACAAATACCATGTCAGCTCCTTTAATTGAATCTTTTAATTCTGAAGAATTTTCTTTTGCTGCTTCCATTCCAACTTCTGGATATCCACCTGCACCAAGACCTCTAGTTCGATCTTTTCCAATCAGAATTTTTCGATCCGCTTCAGTTACTTGTAAATGTTGTAAATCAGTATTACATGCAATAATTTCAGCACCTTGAATGCCTTTTTTATATAACCAGTTAACTGCATTACTTCCTGCACCACCACATCCTATTACTTTGATGTTTGCCGTGCCTACTTTCATATCGTTGCCGCCATCTTCTTGTGCTTTCGCTGCATTTTGTACAATAAAGTCCATTTGTCTATTCCCCCTTTTCGTCTTGAATCACCGTTTGTGCAATGTGTTTCAACCGAAAGTGATTATTATATCGCGAGATTGTAGTCTATAAAACACATATTGGAAAAGATAGTTACCACTACCAAAACATTTATATGTTAGTTCATACAATACTCTTCTTAGAACGCCAAAATGTATACCTGGTTCGCCAAAACCGTGTGTATAATGATTGAAAATGTTTTTCGCCAAAAAAACAATTTCTCTTAATCTTTTTATTTATTAATTCTGTAAGTAATGATTTAAATATATTACGTTTCTAGAATGTGTATTTTCTAAAGAGTGTTTTCTAAAATAATTATGTGAATGCATATGTTGTAGTGTTAGAATATCTTGAATCCACGCATGAATAATTGAACTCATAAACATTCGATTCTATTTGAAGTGAAATATCGTCCGTACCAAACCAAGAAACATTTTGATAGATGATACGCCCGAGTTGTAAAGAATCTGAGAAAACTGTATCAGTCGAATTTTTAATTTCTAGCTCCGCAGACACATCACCAAAATTACATTGTACGCGAACTGCAACAAGATCCTGTGCGGATTGTAATTCTAAACAATTTTTCCAAAAAGTAGAATCAGAAGTTCTGCATTCAATTTCACTTGATTCATAGGGAAACTCATCACATGATTCACAACAAATACCAACACCATACTCACGAGAAGTTAAAATTTGGTTTTGACCCATACACAAATTTCCATGTACTCGATACCGAGAAGGTAAAAATTCAACCCACACTTGTTGGTTATTATCATCAAGATTTAACAATACAATATCAGTATGACTCACTAATGATATGTTATAATTTGTCGAACTATGTTCATTTGCAACAAAAAATGTTGTCTGATACCCTGATTTTGATTGTGAAGCCAAGATTATTTGATTTATAACTGAATCAACAATTTGTTTTTGAAAAGCTTTTTCTTGTGCAATCTGCACTTCGCCAAATTGAGATTGAAAAAAAGATAGAAACAAAATGAAAACTGTCATTACAAAGAGTGTGAGTAATAAAAATTCAACTGCGTTTTGAGATCGTTTTTGATACATTCTTTACTCCATATCACTTTCACGTATTGCCACAAATGTTCCACATGATTCTATGCGAATTGATTTTTGACCAGGATTACGTAAAAAATTCTCTGAAAAACTACTTTGAGTGCTACAGTTACCAATTGACATATTATATTGTCCAAAAAAAACTAAATTATGAAAACTACCTTGGATATTTGATGTTATAACAAGTTCAGTTGAATGACCTCCAACTATTGATATATTTTCAACACTTTTTGGAAGCCGAAATGTTAATGTTTTTGCAGAGCCCGAACCATATACATAAATCTGTTGAGCATCTGAAAGTATTTGATTTCCAATTGAAACAAGTTGTTGAGTTTCAATTTCAACAACAGAATCAAGACTTTGATTATAGAATAAATAAATTGTTGGAACTAATAATAACATCGCAAAACTAAAAATAAGCACAAATTCAACACTAATTTGTCCTCTTTTTATGACCATAGTAACTTTAATTACAGTAAGAGTATAAAAATATACCGCTATAAAAGATGCCGTGTCAAATAAATATGAAATAAGTTGCATTACCTCGGCGTTTTATCAGATAAGAGCCTGATTTATGCAAAGTTCTCATCGCAAAGTAAGCAACAGTTTTAAAATTGCCGTAAAGTAACTTAACTGATGATGAGTTATCTAGCACGGCATAACAAAAAAAAAAACAAATTTATAAAGTTCTAATCATAAAAATATTCTCATATGGTTGATTTACAAGAATATGATCAAGCAATTGCCGAAGAAAATACTGCAAAAAACTTTGCGAGTGTTGTTTTTTTATTTTTAGCAATACTTTCGTTTTTAGCATATATTTTTGTAAATGAGCCAATTATTACAATACCAGAATCAACACTCAAAATAATTTTTGGGTTTACCGCCATACTGTTATTTTCTGGTGGAATTTATATTCGATTTATCCACGTTCAAAAAGCTGATGATGATTTTTAATTTATCCAATTATACCTTCTAAAACACCAATACTTGTGTGATTACAACTTCCTGAATTCGTTGCACATGTACTTGCGCGTGCGTACGTTACTTGTATCTCACCAGATAATTTGTCTCCTCTGACAAATAACTCAGACGGACCACAACCCTCTAAGACAATAAAACGTTTACTACTTCTGGGCCACTTAGTTGTATTTGATGTTGATTGTGTTGCATTTATCCGAAATTCAACCGAATTACAACTTGCGCCAAATTGATTTGTAAAATTTGCACCATTAAGCTCTAATCCAACACCAAATGTATTTATGATACCTACATAAATTGTATTTTGCTCAATTGCATATTCATCACATACAATTTGACCATAAAAAACACATTGATCAGGAACAATAAAATTAAAATTCAAAAAACCGGCTGTATATAACACTCCTATTGTTGAGACAATAATAAGTAATGCCCAACCATAAATTGTAACATACTCAAATGAACTCTGCCCCTTTTTTTGTTTCATCATATTTTTAATTAAATTACTAGTATATAAAACTTATAGAAAAAAGAAAACCCCATTTATGGAGCTAATTCTGAAATTCGACCAGTAAATGTCGTGTTCAATTGGCGACCTGCTAACCGATAATATCCACTTATATCTGCAACAACTCGCTCACCTTGTGCGATAACTGTTGAACCACTACAACTTACTCTAAACGTTTCAGCCACACCTTGTCGCCAATTAGATTGATTAAAATCTGTTGACATGTCCGCACTACAACCTGTTCCTTGTAAATCAATACTAGTTATATTAAATTCTGAAATCGTTGCACCTGCAGCTTGATTTGATAGAATAAATACAATTTCATTATCACCAGTAATTTGCCATTCTGTACAATCTAAACCATCTGTAAATGTACATGAACCTGGAACTCTATCACCAATGTTAAATACATCAAAATATGCCATCGCAGCAATCATTATTAAAATAACCAAAAATGCCCAACCATATGTTGTTAAAAATTCTAACGCACTTTGTGCTTTCTTTCGTTTCATATCTAAAACCTCTTATTGTGAATATTAATAAATTTATAGAATAGTTTGTTTTTAAAGCTTTCGCTAAATTTGAATATAAACCTTATTTTCAAATAACAATATTTCCAAAAATTGCCTGCAAAACAATGGAAAAAACCACATAACTAAAAACACTTCCAATTACAAAAATTGGAATATATTTTAATCCCGCTTTAATATTACCTCGCTCAATAATTGAGATAATAAGTGAAGATAAAAATGCAACAATTATTACAGCAGAAAATGAAAATAACCGAAATAAATCTAAGTCAATATTACTTGAACCAATTGCAAAGCCACCTATCTCAACACCTGTTTGTGCAACACGATTAATCATAGAATCCATAAATGTTAATAAATTAAACGATAATGCAAATAATGCTGGAGAGATAACAATAACAATTGTTCCAATAAAAATCATATAGGTGATGACCGAGGCAGCTAGTTCTGCTTTCATCTTTTGTGTATTTTTTAAATTTTTTACAACATCATCTAATATGTGACTGATTTTACCCCCACTATCAAGTTCACCAAGTAGTAATCCAAATGAACGGTTCAGTGTAGGTGAATTAAATTTATCAACAAATGAACGAATCGCATCTTCTAAATCATGACCAGTCATAACTCTTTTAAGAATTATTTCCATTTCAAATGCCAATATACCAAAACGAGGTCTAATTGCACGCCATAATGATTTATCAATAGGCATTCCACTTTTTACATTTGTTGAAACAACTTGTAAATATTCAGGTAAGACTTTTTCCATTTGATTAATTCGCTGAAAAATAACAACATCTAAATAAAAATACACTAGTAAAATGATGACTGTTACTATAAGAAATGTGATAAGTGAAAATGAAAAAAATGTTACAAATCCAATCAAGATTGGTGAAATAGATATAATTAATGGATAGACTAAGATAAAATGTATTATAATACCAAATATTGCACTAACAAAAAATAATATCCCAAATAAATCATATATTTCTTTATAGATTCCAGCCTTTTGAAGATATTGACGTAATTTAGGTCGAATAGATTTAAACACAAATGCTTTTCCAAATATTTCAAAAAACCTCATAAACTCACCGATGGTCGAATTTGTCTAAAAACTGAAATGAAAAATAATTGCAACATAACAATACAAAATAATAAGAATATATATATAGATATATCAATCTGAAAGTTTGGCAACACACTGAGTAATAATATTAAAACAGTCATACCAAGCGATGGCATAATAATTGCGATTAGCATATAAAACAATGCAGCAGAATTTAATTTCTTCGAATATTTTGTTAATTCAAGCGCTTGTTCGTCTTCAATTTCTTCAATTGCTGATTCTAAGTTTTTTGTTACATCAACACCTATTCTTAATGCAATGTTAATTTGAAACATAATTTTTCGAAAATGACGAGAAGGAGAGTTTTCAGTTGCATGTTGTAAAGCTTTTTCAATAGGCGTTCCAAAATTAATATCATCTACAAGTTCTTTAATATATTTAGCTGAGACACCGTAACTTTGAGATGTTTCGATTAATGCATTAAACAATGGTTTTCCTGCACTGAGTTTGATAAGTAAAAAACGAGATGTAAAAATAATGTCGTCATCAATTTCTTTTATTCTTTTTCGCATCGTAACTTTTGGTATAATCATTTGCATATGCAACATAAACACAAATAAAATTGGAAACGCAACCCCTAAAATCCAAAATGGGAGAAGAAGTGAATCAATAATAAAAAAAAAGAGAACTATAAAAGAAACGGAGTATAATAAAGCAGTTTTCAAACTTCTTTTTACATAATCATGCGGAGTTTTTGAAATATGCGCCGCATATAATTCACGTTTTAAATTCGGAAACTTTTTTTGAACAAACCGAACAATATCAATCATTTTGAAGGTGCTGAATGGTAATACTTAGCCATAATTTCTCCTATCTTATTTACGTCACGAATTTTATTATCAACCAGCCAATGCAAGATTCTTTTTTTATCGTCCAAATTCGCTTTTATTTTTTCATAACTCATACCAGTAAATAACTGAATATTTTTTAAAAATAATTTTGAATCGTTTTGTTTTTCAATCACATCATTATGTGCATTATATTGTAATAATATATTTGCCGAGCCATCATTTAAAACTTCAGAAACTTGAAATGTTCTCCGTTTACCCGTTTTTCGATTCCGATTTTGAACAAGCATTAATGAAACTGCACTTAACATCGGTTTTGGAATTCCAATGGGTGGATTTGTTATACGAATAATTGCTTCATCAGTTGTATTTGCGTGAAAAGTACCATAAACAGAGTGGCCTGTGTGCATTGCCTCCAATAAAATTTCTGCTTCTTCTTTACGCCGAATTTCTCCAACAATAATTCTATCGGGACGCATACGAAGTGAATTGACAAGTAAGTTTAACATTGTTACTTCACCTTTACCTTCAGGATTCGCATTTCTTGTCTCCATAGGGATCCAATGTAAATTTTCAGGTAATTGTAATTCTCTTGTGTCTTCCATACTAATGATTCGTTGCGTTGGTGGGAAAAAATTAGCTATAACATTTAGCATCGAAGTTTTACCTGAACCAGTACCACCTACAATAAGAACTGACATCTCATTTTCAATTGCAAGCCAAATAAGTGCTGCAACAGTATAATCTACTGTTTTTGATACTAAAAAATCCGTAATTGTCCAAGGATCTTTTGCAAATTTTCGAATAGTGATTGTATTACCCTGTGTTGAAATTGGTGAAAGCGTTGCATTAATCCTATCTCCACTTGCTAGATGTGCATCCATTAACGGAGAGAGTGCGGTGATTTCTTTATTGACATCTCGTCCAATCATCGTTGCATAATGACGAATCTGTTTTTCATTTGCAATTTTAATATTTGTTTTACACCAGCCGAATTTTCGATGATAAACCCAAACAGGTTCTTTTGCACCATTCACAACAATTTCTTCTAATCCATCGTCTTGTAAGAGTATTTCCAAATCACCTAAACCTAAATCTTGCGAAATAATATAATTCATCAACATATCATGTGTTCGTTTATCAGTATCAGGAAAATACTTATCTAAGAGTTTTTTAACTTCGGCAGTAAAACGAGTTCGAACTTTCATAATTTGATCATCTTCATCAAAATGAATTTTTCCAAGATTCACACTTGAAATGAATTCTTCTCGAATTTTTTCTAAAATAACTTTTGTAACATTACTAATATTTGCAATTGAAGATATATATTGCGGCACACTCGATTGAGTTGAATCATATTCAATACTGATATCAACAATTATATCGTTTGTTTTAATTGTATATGTTGCAAGAATTTCAGCCATTTTGTTCATGCTCCGAAATGGTTTGTTTCATTTGAGAAATTTGCGAACGAAGTGCATGCGCACGTTCAATTAACGAATGAAGTTTACCCGGTTCATAAGAAAAGTCACCATCATATTTATTTTCAAGACTACTTATTTTATCCAAATCATCTTGTTCGCTTTGTTGTAATGACTGAGTTAATCCATCATGACGAATCGATTGTACATTTGAAGATGATAAACCATCTCTATTATGTTCAAACTCATCATATTTTAGCGGAGGTGGATCAATAGATATTGCTTCAAATGGTTTTAAACCTTTAGAAAATTCCACATAATCTTCATTTTCAGATAACGAAACTTTCACATCTCCCGGATTAATATTCGCGTGTCCATATAATTGTGCAACATGTTGTAAATATGCAAGCTGATTTTTCATAGTTGCAGTCTTTGAAACTAAATTTGTTCGAAGTAGCGGATATCCCGTTGGCAATTCTTTTTGAAGTGCTTCTAAACGACTCACAATTTGCATAGATTGTTGGAGATCTTCTTTTTCAAGTGCACTAACTGCAAACGGATATAATTGTTCAAACTCCAAAACAACATTTTCAAATTTATGTTTAATAAGTTTATCTCGTTTAGACTTCATGTATAAATACAGTTTTATAACTTCGTCTTGAACTTGTGATCGTTTATCAGCAAACTCAATTGGAATTTCATGATAAAAAGTCTGAACTTTTTTATATAATTCAGCAGCAACATCTATATGGTTCTGATCAACTTCGATTTTTGCAAGATGAAGTAATTGTTCAATATATCGTAATAATTGATTTGATTCATAATCCATTACTGAAAGAGTGGATTCCAACTCATCTTGAGCCTTATGAATGGATTCATGAAGCGTTGAATGTAATTTCATATTTGATTCAACAATTTTTGAAATAAGACCCTTTAATTCAACAAATGATTCAAGCGCAGTTCCATATTTTTTTTGTGATAAATCACCATAAATATTCGAAGATAAATTTGATATTTGATCCTGCCAATTTTGCGCAAATAATGATTGCGGCGATTTTGGAGACTCTTGTTTTGGTTCTTCTTTGCGTAAATTTAAAGACTGATTATTAGCTGAAGATTTTCCATCTAAATCAGATTCATTTTTTTGTGGACTCACACCATCTAAAAATTCATCAATGTCCATTATTACTTGTATCCTCTAATAATTTTTCTTCGTACTGACGCCATAACAAATCAATTTTTGATGAATGAATACCGCGCAACATTGCTTTTTTAATAAAAATTTCTTTAATTGAAGATATGTGTTCATGCACGTATGATGCCCATAATTCTTGAATTCGAAAATCAGGCAAATTTCGTTCTTGTGCTTTTGCAAAAAAATCTTCTTTAATGTGCGCAAAATTAACAGTATCGCCATCTTTTATTAAATAAATGTACGGTGTAACAAATTTATACTCTATACCTATTATTTTATCTTCTAATAAAAAATCAACCCAGCTTTGAATAACTGATTCTTTTTGTTTGAGAATTCGTGCGGCTTTTTCAATAGATACAGTTTTATATTTTTCTAATAAATCAATTAAAGAATCTACTCCAGTTCTCACTACTTCAGTTTGCTGCGACATAAAAGTATATTTATAAAGACTATATAAAAAGATTAGTAACTATTCTATAATAGTTATTATGGGCAAACTTGTGATGAAAATGTTCCAAACTCATGTGCAGATTCGTTTGTATATCGAATAAAAATATTTTCAGGAATTCGAAAATTTTCAAAATCCCCGTTTGTAAGTGTACTGATATTAAACAATTCATCATCCGTACAATTCCACAAACCAAAGAATTGGTAATCAACGTATGAACGATTTTGTAAATCATCAAAAAATGTTACATTTGACGGTAAAATAAAAGATTCAATACCAAAATTACTTGGTTGTGTTTTATTACGCAGGCGATCTAAAAAAGATGGTCCTAAATCGGAAAGAGCAAATTTTTGATTTTGAATAAAATCAGAAAATAGACTAATATTCCATTGACTAGGCTGAATATTTGAACGCTGTATTGGTATTGTTGATATATTCTGATATGCGCGAAGTGGATCATCAAATTGTGTAATTAAAATTGATGAGGTCGTTAATACTGTTTTATTTTGCCAAAAAATAAATCCATCATCTACTGAATATGTGTAAAGCACTTGTAATGTAATACGCCAAGCCGATTCGGTATGATTTACATAAAAATATTCATCATATACTGTTACTGACAAATTTATATTGTAAAATGATTCTGAAATTTGAGTAAGATTTGCCAACAAATTTTGAATAGTGACATTATGAATGTATTTATCATTTACCGTTCCATTATATATTAGTGAATACATTTGAGATTGAAAATCACTCTCGGTAAAAACTAATTCTTTTTTACTAATATTGTTAATGCTATGATGTATTGCTGATTCAAATGCAACTTGGCTTATTTTCGGAAGGTGAAATGTTTCAAACGTATCAACAAATGAACTAAATTGTGTACTTTGAGTTCGAAAAGCACCATAATTTTGTGAATCTTCTTGAATAAAAACTGTTTGCATCACAATAAAAAATAAAATGAGAAAAAACAATGACATAAGTGAGAAAAAAAAACCTTTTTTTACCATACAACTACCTCACCAATAATAAATTTTGGTTGAAAATTGTCATTTACTAACGCAAATGATTTTTGACGAATAACTATTGAATCATCTTTTGCACGTTGATGGACTGAGTGATTATAAACTAAATCATCATTAATATAAAACTCTGCATTATAAATTTCCAAAAAATGAATTAAAACTAAATCTTTAATTATTAATGCTGAGAGTTCATCTTTTCCATCAACATTAAATTCATATATTTTCTCTAAAAGTGGTTTATCAAAATCATCTTCAATTATATTTTTATCATCACGAAGTTGCAATATTGAGTCTACTGCAACATTTTGAACTTGAATACTTGTTAATTGTTGCAAAAAATCATGCGCACTATTGGACGCTTGTTGTGTATTCGTTGGTTGAATTGTTGATGACAATATTATTACAACACCAATAGACAAAATAAGAAACGCAAATAGTATGTCTATTATAAAAAATACTCCTCTTTTTGATTTCATTGACTTCGACATATAGGTATTTTAATTCGAACAGTATCACCATCTAATAATGCAATTCGCTGAATAATAATTAATTCTTGTCCACTTGGACATGTGATTTGACCTGATGACGTGAGCGTTGCTTGTTCAACCGGATCACCTGTACATGTATCAACAACATAATTTGTGCCGCTTAATGTAATCGTGTGACTAATACCAGTTGCAATACCATCTAGTGCAGTTGCAACTTGACTACTATTAAAATTACATCCACCAAATCCATCACAATTTGCAGAACAAATACTTGGTTGTGCTCCAGTCGTACAATCTGCACGACAATCACCCGTTGTGAGCGTTATAGTTTCGATATCTTCTTCTTGATTGTCATCAATATTTTGGAATCGAACTTCGTTATGATATCCACCTTTTTGAAAAATAAGTCTATAACTTGTTCTTGGAATTTTTGAAAAATTAAATTGACCTGAACTATCCGTATATGTTGTTTTAAATAATTGATATTCAGTATTTGGGCCAACAATATACAATTTCACTTCAACATCCTCTAATGAAGCACCTGCCGTATTTTGAACATCTCCTTTAAGATTAGTATTATCATAACAAATTGGATCAAATGCATCAGGTTTTGTTTCAACATTAAATACTTTTTCACCATATCTATATTTTGAATAATCAACACTTCCATTATCAAATTTTGCAAAATATAAGTGAGCCGTACAATGATTATCAATTCCATTTCCACATTGATTTGAAACTATGTTTTGAATATCATCTAAACCATCTTCTGAATAAAGCCAATTGTATGAACCACTCTGATTTACACAAAATGTATTTGTTGTTTCATCTTTTTGATATGTTATTCTGTTAAAATACTCACCATTATCTTCTGAACACATTACATGAGAATCATCAGTACATTCATTTGATGGTGAAGGAGGAGGTAAGTACCACTCCCCGGGTGAATTCACTACACAAACTAAATCATACTCTTCTAAATCAGTTGCATTTTGAGTTACTTGCTGATTTTCATCAAGTTTAATTCTCGTATTATTTTCATAACATTTGCCTTTATATGCACATCCTGTAAAACCAATTTCAGCTGTACATGTATCTAACTGATTAGTTACACACGCATACGCTTGATTATTTTTGATTCGTTCATCTTGAAGTAATGCTACGATACGGGTTACTTCCACACCATTTACATCAGGCAGAAGATTTCCATTAGACTGATCTCTTACCGATTCTAAATTATTAAGTGCATGTGCGCTAACTTGAGTTTCATGTTCTTTTTGATAAAAATGTGATACCCAATCTCGAAATTCAACTTCTGCACAACTTCGATGTAATTCAATCGTTTGAGGTGCATCGCTTTCACAATGTGTTCCATTCCAAGAGTATCCAGAACTACAACTTTCACGAGATGCTTGACATAAAACAGAAGTATCTTCGCCACCTTCACAAGACCACGAAGTAGTTTGTCCAGGTTGTGGTAATTCAATAGCAAGATCTTCGTCAATTGCATTATCACTACAATATGTATAATCACTAAAATCACTCATTATTAATGGAAACTCTAAATCATGTGCAGTACCACAATAATATGCTTCATCTGAAACACACGCAGTACCATTCCAATTTGGTTGATCATCTGGACATTCTTCTTTTAATGCAAAACAAGAAACAACATGTAAATCTCTATTAGTTCCACAAGTCCATACCGTATTATTACCTGGATTAATAGGGAATTGTACATTTGAAGGTTGAGGTTCTTGGGCACAAAAATTATTGCTAGTAAATGACATGATTTCAGTTGAGTATGTAGTATTATGTTCAGATCCACAAAATAGTTCTGTTGGATCATCAGGTGAACTTACACAATGAGTGTTATT
This sequence comes from uncultured Methanosarcinales archaeon, assembly GCA_964624275.1. GTDB lineage: Archaea > Nanobdellota > Nanobdellia > Woesearchaeales > DATGWN01 > CAZUXP01. The sequence goes on along the minus strand of CAZUXP010000018.1, from coordinate 3,499 downwards.
CCACGTATAACCATCATCACACGGTTGACGCGATGCATAACACATGATTTCTCTCTCATCACCACCAGGACAGAACCATTCAGTTGTAATATTTGGTTGCGGGTATACAAAACCATCATCTATTGGTTCATTATCATCACTACAAGCAGTATTTAGACCAAATGAAGTATTTGCAACAGTAAATGTTTGATTATGTGCTGTACCGCAAAAGTATTCTTGTATAACCACATCGTCAACACAATGTGTTCCATTCCAAATTTCCCAATCCTCACACACAAAGTCTGCAGTGATATTCACTCTAATTAATTCACTCACATCACATTCTATTTGATATTCATCTGAACAAGCCACAATTTGTAAATCAAAGCTTTTGTTTTGTTGAAAATTCGCGTATACTATCCACGAAACATTACACTGTTGATTTGTTATTGGATTCATATTAGATAAACAATTATCTTGTTGATATTCAATATCAAATAACTCCCGAGTACTTTCACTCACGCTAAACGATGAAAACGTAAATAATGGATTTGATATAAAACTTACCAATAATGGATATTCTAATTGAAGATTCGGAGTATATAACACATCGTTTGCATTATCAACATATGATAATGATGTAAACGTATTTCCACAATCACCATTTAGACAAGTAATTGTCGCATTAATAAAAAATGGAGCAAGAGTCTGTTCTTGAATTACACTTTGTTCTAAATCAATAGTATAGTTACCGTATGGAACAAACCAACCAACTGAATCATTATCGTTGTACGTAAATTCATCAGAGCTTAAAGGAATATATTCTTGTTGTTGTGAACAACATAACACTAAATTTGAGTCTTGTACACCCATCAAACCGTGCGTTGTTGTTGAAAGAGTTGTATTAAGTGTTTCATAATCCATACATTGATTAACTCTTATTTGACAATTTTTTTCATAACAAACGGGAAGTGTATAGACATCATCTTTGAATAATTGAAGATTTTGCTCATCTTCTTGAAACTTCCAAAAGGTTGCATCCGAATCTGTACACGAAAAATCTTCATCGGCAAAAACAATTGATGCTGGTAATATACTTATTATAAAAATTACATATAAAAAATTTCGTGTTAAGTCAGCATAAAAAAACCTCATGGTTCGACCTCCTCATACACAAGCTCAACATTTTGAGGTTCTTCACCAATACCACAACAAGCCGAATCAACACGTGTAAATAACTCATCACCCGTTTGATTAAAATAAGTACCATAAGGTAGAATCCAGTTAAAAGGATCACTTGGAACTGTTTGCATACAGACATTTTGAACTGTATCACAAGTCGTTTGAATTTCATATGGACCTGAACGATTAATCCAAACATTCGTATTATCTAAGACATACCAATCATCAGTAAAATGAATTTGGCTAAACTCAAAAACTGCTAATTGCAAACTATCATCTCGTAATCCTGCACGGATTAATTGAATAGGACCATTTGTATCAACTTGTACCCTAACACCACTAATCATAGTATTATACTGTGCTTGTGAACACGAACCCCATTCATTATTTACCTCACATTCAATTTGGGAAACTGTGCAACTTGTTGGCGGTCGATATTCATCTTTTATTTGACAATTATTATCACAAAAATATTCACCATCACACTCTTCATCAGCCCAATATTGTATAATTTCATCACCGCAATGTGCAGCTGGTATTTCTGTTTCATTTATTTGTTGGCATGCATCACACGCATATAATGTTTGTGTTTGATTCCCATATGCTAAAGGACTTGGTTCAGTATAAGTATCATTTGTTAAACTAAAATATAAACCGTTATTTCTTCCTTCACCAAAATCACAAACTTGATTTACATACTCATGTACAACACCATCACCACAAGTATTTGGGAGACATTGATCGCCGACTTTTGTAAAACCGTCTGGACAAGTCACATCAACACATTGTTGTAAACTTTCATTCCAAATATACCCATCAGCGCAAGTAAACGTACATGCATCAGTATTAAAATCAGAGGTGAAATACCAAAATATTGTTTCTTCTAAATCACTGTTGCCCCCATAATTTTCATCACCCCATGTAACGATACGCCCATCACTCTTTAATGCTGTAAATGCATAATCATTTGAAAATATTGTAGTGACATTCTCTTGTAGTTTATCTGAAACAGAACTACTATTTCCACCGCGATTTGAACGACCCCACGTTACAACACTCCCGTCACTTTTTAATGCTGCAAATGCATAATCATTTGAAAATATTACCGTAACATTTTCTTGTAATCTATCTAAAACAGAACTACTATTTCCGCCGCGATCTGAACGACCCCACGTTACGACACTTCCGTCACTCTTTAATGCTGCAAATGCAGCTGTAGTTGAAAATATTGTAGTGACATTTTCTTGTAGTTTATCTGAAACAGAACTACTATTTCCGCCGTCAGTATTAACTCCCCATGTTACAACACTTCCGTTATTTTTTAATGCTGCAAATGCAGCTGTAGTTGAAAATATTGTAGTGACATTCTCTTGTAGTTTATCTGAAACAGAACTACTATTTCCACCGCGAACTATAAAACCCCACGTTACGACACTTCCATCATTTTTTAAAGCAGCATAAGCACTATCAGTAGTATAAATTTCAAAAACATCTTTTTGTAAATCAGGTACATCAATATACAAATCTTGGCGTCCTAAATACTCCGAACCCCACGTTACGACACTCCCATCATCTTTTAAAGCAACGAATACATTATTAGTGTTTAAAAAAGAGATTGGTTCATTATTAGGATCATTTAGCAAGGATGATGCATTATAATATTTTTGGTACGGTTCATAAAATCCCCATGTTACAACACTTCCATTTTCACGTACAGCAGCAAACGCATAGTCATTAGAAAATATTTTCGTAACAGGATTTGATGAACCACTTATAACACCGCCGTTTTCAATTTCATAGATACTGTATTTAACTCCAGATGATAAATCCCATGTTATAACGCTTTTATCTTCTTTTACGGCAGCAAACAAACGTTCTGTGGAGTGAATGTTTTGAACTCCACTTTGCAATGATGCAGATACACTTAGACTTGGTTTTCCGCCGTAACCAGGACTACCCCACGTTACAACACTTCCGTCACTCTTTAATGCTGCAAATGCATAATCATTTGAAAATATTGCCGTAACATTTTCTTGTAATTTATCTGACACAGAACTACTATTTCCGCCGTGACCTGGACTACCCCATGTCATAACACTTCCGTCACTCTTTAATGCTGCAAATGCAGCTGTAGTTGATGAAATATTTATAATTGGTACAAAACTATCTTCACCTGCGCAAATATATTCACTTTCACCTAAAATATATCCTATTCCTTGTGGTGCGGTTCCTTGACAACTACAAGTATTTGGGAGACATTGATCGCCAACTTTTGTAAAACCGTCTGGACAAGTCATATCAACACATTGTTGTAAACTTTCATTCCAAACTTGATTTT
>CAZUXP010000017.1:0-25604 GCA_964624275.1 uncultured Methanosarcinales archaeon | reverse complement strand
TATAAAACTCCTGCATCAAGGTACTTAGGTGTGAACCGAATATAGGATAGCACAAAAAAAATCTCATAGAAAGGTTTATAAATTAAAAATACGATTTTCGTATATTCTCAACAAGAGAAAAGGGGTTTTAGAATTGACGCGAGTAACAAAACTTGAAATGAAAGGATTTAAATCCTTTGCAAAACAAACAGATATTGTTTTTGGTGATAATTTTAATGTCATCTTAGGTCCAAATGGAAGTGGAAAAAGTAATGTTATTGATGCGTTAACATTTGTTTTAGGAAAATCGTCTGCAAAAAGTTTACGGGCAGAAAAATCGGCTAATCTTATTTATAATGGTGGAAAAACAAAAACTCCAGCAAAAGAAGGTTTTGTTTCAATTTATTTTAGTAATGATTCAGAGGAATTTCCTCTTAAAACAAAAGAAGTGAAAGTAACTCGTCTTGTGAAATCCTCGGGTCAATCTCAATATTTCATTAATGATAAAAAACATACTCGAAATGAAGTAATTGATTTATTACATTATGCAAAAATTAATCCTGATGGATATAATATTATTTTACAGGGTGATATTGTTCGATTTGTAGAACAGTCTGGTAATGAACGAAGAATAATTATTGAGCAAATTGCTGATATTTCAGTATATGAAGAAAAAAAATCTAAAGCATTTAAAGAGCTGGAAAAAGTTGAAGCAAGTATGAAGGAAGCTCAAATTATTTTAAAAGAGCGTCAAACATATTTAAAAGAGCTTTCGCAAGAACGTGAGCAAGCACAAAAATATACTGAACATGAAAATAGAGTAAAGAAATCAAAAGCAACGTTGCTACATGTTCAAATTCAACAAAAAGAAAAAGCAATTGAAGATATTCAAAAAAAAAATAGTGATACGGTTCAAAAACATAAAAAACTTGAAGATGAATTAAAAGTATTAAAACAAGAAATCGATACTGCAAAAAAAGAAATTCAAAAAATCAATTCACAAATTGAAGAACAAGGAGATGCACGTCAAGTTCAATTACATAAACATATCGAAGAATTAAAAATCACAATAGCAACAAATAAACAAAAAAAGGAATCAATTAGTGAAGAAATAGATAAGATTCAAGAACGGAAAAAACAAATTGCGCAAACAAAAAAAGAGCTTGAATCAAAACTAAAAGACTTACAGTTAGAAGTGCAAAAAGGAGAGAAATCATTAAAAAATCAAGATTCATTAAAAGCAGAAATTGTGCAAAAAATTTTACAGTTTAAGAAAAAACATAATCTTGAAGGTGCTAGTGATGTTGAAAAAAATATAGATGAGATTGATGCAAAAATTGAAACTGAACAAAAACGTATTGATGAATTACGTAATGTACAACAAGATATGTTACGAACAAAGGATCGTTTAGAAATTCAAATTCGTACCGCTGATGAAAAAATACAAAAAGTTGTTGAAGTTTCAAAAGAACATAAAAAAGAGTTAGAAGTTTTACAACAAAAAAAGAAAGAGTTTAAGTCTGCGACAGTTGATTTAAGTAAACTTCTAACAGAAGATTCAAAAATTGCATCGCAAGTTGGTAATGCGAGAAGTAAAACGCATTTTTTACAAGAAGAAATTGCGAAATTACATGCAAAACAAGCTTCAATTCAAGAAACATTAGGTGGGAGTATGGCTGTTTCAAAAATACTTGATCAAAAGAAAAAAATAGGAGGTATTTATGGGACGGTTTCAAGTTTGGGAACGGTTGATTCAAAATATGCGCAAGCCTTAGAAGTTGCGGCAGGTTCAAAAGTTCGCGCAATTGTTGTTGAAAGTGATGCAGTTGCGCAAAAATGTATTTCGTATTTAAAAGAACAGAAATTAGGAGTAGCAACATTTTTACCATTAAATAAGATTGTTGCACAATCAAAAAAATCAGAATTAGCAAGTATAGCAAAAACCTCAGAACACGGTTTTGCTGTTGATTTAGTATCATATGATTCAAAGTTTGCAAAAGTTTTTTCACATGTGTTTGGAAACACAATTGTTGTTGATTCAATAACTTCAGCTCGTAAAATTGGTATAGGAAAAGCACGAATGATAACATTAGAAGGTGATATATCAGACACATCCGGTGTAATGCAAGGTGGATTTCGAAAAGTTAAGACTCATGGGTCAAGTTTTTCTAATAAAGATGTTACAGAAAAATTGCAAAAATTTGAAAAAGAATTAGTTGATTCGCAAAGCGTTCTTTCTCGTTTAGAAAAAGAGAAAGTTCAACTTGAGGAAGATATATCGCGAATGCGTGAATTAAAAGCTGAACTTGAGGGTGAAATTATAAAGATGGAAAAAGGATTACATTTAGATGATAAAGATTTAGATGTAAATCAAAAACTCAAGTCTGAATTTGAAAAAGAATTAGCTAATATTGAAAAAGAATATCGGAAAATTCAACAAGATATTTCTCAGGTTAATAAAACATTGGCACAATTAAAAATGGATAAACAAAAATTACGTGATCAGATTAGTGAATTGCGTAATCCAATAAAATTAGCAGAATTAAATACGCTTGAAGAACAAAAACAAAAGTGCAATGAAGAGTCGGTTCGCTTACAAAGTGAACAAAGACATATTCAAAATCAAATTTCAAATGTTGTTGAACCTGAATTTGAAAATATTCAAAAAGTAGTTAAACAGCAAGAAAGAGAAGCAAGCGAATTTTTAGAACGAAAACAAAATTTAATTCAAACAATTAAAGAAGATTCTGATAAGCTTAAGATATATACTGAACAAGAAAAAGAATTTTACGCAAAATTTAAAGTTGCATTTGAAAAACGAAATTCTTTACAAAAAAATATTGATAATTTAGAAACAAAAGTTGTTGCAAAAGAAGAACAACTTCGCGAGTTTGAGCGTAAAACAAATTTAGTTTCAATTGAAATAGCTAAAATCAAAGCTGAACTTGATGTTCTTTTAGAAGAATACAACGAGTTTAAAGATATTGAAATATTTAAAAGTAAGACAGTACAAGAACTCAAAGAAATGATTCAGCAAAGCGAGCAAAAACTTCGTGAGATAGGCCCAGTTAATATGAAAGCAGTAAATATGTATGATCGTGTTTTAGAAGAATACGAAAAATTAACTACAAAACGAGATATTTTAGATTCAGAAAAGGAGAATGTATTGGTAATGATTAATGAAATCGAAGTTCGTAAAAAAGATTTATTTTTACTTGTATATAATAGATTGAATGAAAATTTTCAGCGTATCTTTAAAACAATCTCAACAAAAGGTGAAGCGTACCTTGAATTAGAAAACCCAGAACAACCCTTTGAAGCTGGAGTAAGTGTTAAAGTAAAACTTTCTGGCAAAAAATTCATGGATATTCGGTCACTCTCTGGGGGAGAAAAAACGATGACTGCTTTGGCGTTTATTTTTGCGATTCAAGAAAATGATCCGTCGTCATTCTATATTATGGATGAGGTTGATGCTGCATTGGATAAGCGAAACGCAGAAAAACTTGCAGAACTTATTAATCAGTATTCTAATCGTGCACAGTATATTGTTATTTCACATAACGATGGTGTTATTGCTTCAGCAAATACCTTATATGGTGTTTCTATGGATCAACAAGCTGGAGTTTCTAAGATTGTGAGTTTGAAAGTGTAGATAATCGCGCTAATTCTTTTCGAATATGGTTGACAGTATTTCTCCACTCATATTCTCTTTGCACTGTTTTTCGAGCCTGGAGTCCAAGGTTTTTTGCTTTAATTGAATCCTCAAGTAATGTTTTTAATTTGAGTGAAAGAACGAGTGAATTTGCAATTGGAAAATGTAAACCATTAATTTTATCAATGATATATTCTTTCATTAAACCAACAGGAGTACAAACTACAGGTAGTTCACAACTCATTGCTTCAAGTGTTGAGAGTGAGGTTGTTTCTAATAATGATGGTAAACAATAAATATCGCTTGCTTGAAGATATTTTTCGACATTGTGGGTTTGACTTATTATACGAACTTTGGAATTTTTTTCTAGTATAGACGTATATTCACTAATACCTTTTCCAATGATACAAAGTTTTGCGTTTTCAAATTCTTTATGAATTCGCAAAAAAGCTCTATATAATGTTAGAACATCTTTTTCTCGACTAATTCTTCCAACATATGTAATAATACGATCGTCATTCAAAAAACCAACTTCTTGCTTTGCTTTTTGTTTATCTAAAAGGGGTGAAATTTTTTTTGTGTAAATACAAAGTTTTACAATATGGATAGATGTTTTGACTGAATTCCAAATAAGAAGTTCTTTGATTTCATTTGATGGGACCATTACAAATGAGGCATTGTTATAAACTTTTTTTGCAATTCTTTTTGCAATATAACCAAATGGTTTTGCAAAAATATTGTATTTAGATAGTGCTCGATGAACTAATTGCCAATCGATACTATGTACATATACTGCATATGGTTTTTTAAGTGAATGTGCGTATTGAGAAACAATCTCTCCAATAGGTCCAATTGTTTGAATCCATATTATATCTTGTTGTGCAACAATTTTTTTACAAATAGATTTTGATTTTTTTGCGGGCGTATAATCTCCTATGTGGATGTGTGTGTGAAGTGGTACTCTAATAACTTTGACATTGGGATATTCATCAAATTTACCTTCAAAATTTGGAGCAATAATTGTTATTTTATATAATTCTTGAATATAGGGGAGAAGTGAATCTAAAAAACGCGCAATACCATCCCACCGGGGTAGAAAACAATCAGTTGCTATGAGGAGTTTTTTCATTTTTATATAATTTCTAGCGTATTTTATAAAAGTTTTCTGCAAATTGTGTTTTTTTTGCAAAACCATTTAATATAGCTTTTATAATGACTACAGGCCATAGTTGAATGAGAGCGACTTGTTGACTTTTAAATACTTTTAATGAATCTTGTTTTATATGAAAAACGTCGCTGATATCAACTGTAAGTTGAGGAGTGTTACGATTTCGAAATGTTAATGACCAAATATTAAACGTATATAATTCTGTTTTTATTTTTGCATATTTTTTATTATAAATATCAACTGCATTTGTAACTGCCTTATGAACACCAATGTGATCTTTGTATAACATATCGTCTTGCGAATGTGTAAATGCTTTATGAGGTTTATGTTTTTCTAAAAGTTTAATAAGTCTTTCAGTTACTCTTGGATTTTGTAAATCAATACTGAGCTTTCCATCTCTATAATTCCAATGATATAATATTTCTACACCTAGTATTTTTGCACATTTTTCTGCTTCTTTTTTTCGTGTTTTTGTAATTATATGTTTTTTGTGTAAAGGATGACTTCCTTCACCTTCACTAAAAATAACTACGATAACATTTTTTTTTTCTTGTGAATATTTAGCAATGGTTCCCCCTGGTCCAATTGCTTCATCGTCAGGATGAGCACAAAACATGATGACTGTTTCACTCATTTTGTCTACCTCGTTGTTGGTTATAGTATTCTTGAATGAGTGAAATGGGAGTTACTTCGTGAATTCCTTTTTCTCTGATACGTACAACGCGTGGGAATCTGAGTGCAAAACCTGATGAATAGGAATTACTTTTTTGGATTTCTTCAAAGGAAACTTCTAAAACAATAACGGGTCTCACTATGATAGTTTTATTGTTTTCGCTAATGCTATGTTTTTGAAGTTCAGTTGTTAACCAAGAAAAACTATTTGTACTTTCATCCTCTTTAAATCCACTTCCAACTCGTCCAATTTCAAAAAGGTTTTCATCTTCATCAATACAACTTAAACCAAAACTTGTTAACCAATTTGCGCGTTTTCCTTCACCCCATGTTGCGCTTGTAATGACTAAATCAAGCGTCTCCATAATAGGTTTGAGTTTAATCATATGGCCTACTCGTGATCCTGGTTTATATGGTGTTTGAAGTGATTTAATCATAATACCTTCATTTCCTGATTGCAGGGATTTTGCATAAAATTCATTCATTTCGACAACTTTTTGTATTTGTATGCCTGTTGATATTTTCAGAATAAAATCTTTTGATTGAATGTGTTTTTCAAGTAACTTGCGCCTTTGAATAAAAGGTAAATTTAAACAAACATCTTGTTCAATTTGCATACAATCAAATATATTTACTTCAACTGGAAATTCTTTTTGGATTAGGTCAATATTATATTTTCTTCGAATACGCTGGGATATTTCTTGAAATGCGGTGTATTTTTTCGTGTTGATATCATATCCAACTGCTTCAGCATCTAAAATACATTCTGTGCACGTAACATGATTTATGACTGCCTCAACAATATCGGGAAATTGCGTTGTAACATTTTCAAGTCTTCGTGTAAATATTTCAACGTTATTATTTTGTTTATGTATTTGGATTCGAAATCCATCATATTTATATTCGCAAAAACAAGGTGCTGGAATTGCTTCTAATGCTTGTGTCGTATCAGTGACTTTTTGTGCGAGCATAACTTGAATTGGAAAAAACAATTTTGGTTTGACATTTGAAAGTTCGTCTAGTTTTTGTTCATATGCTAATTGAGTTACAAGTACAATATCATTTGTTGTATCGATTGCTTTTTGAATGAAATCAGTATATGTTGTATACACTTCTCTGGCAGTCTTTTCAGAATCACATATAATTATTTCATCATGTATTTCTGTTATAGGTTGGTTTTTATAGTGACATTTGGGTCTATCTAATTCTTCAAGACTTTTTGTATGTTTTTTTGCAAGTGTAAAACCAATTGTGGTTGGAATATATGTCTGCGATTTTATATCAAAGAAAAATAAATGATTAACTTTAGGCATATAAGCCCATACAATTGCATCACGTAATGTACTTTTTCCAATACCAAGCCTCATAACTTCTAAAATAAAACGTATGATGTATTTCGCCTCTAAACCAGTTGCTTGTGTGAGAAGCTCAGCGATAAGTTGTACTTTATGTTGTACTGATTTATCTCCACTAAATGTTGCAAGTTTATGTAAATTTTCATATATTTTTTGAAGTGTAATTGGATTTGTAAAAAGTGTGTTCTGTTTTTTTTGATTACAAATAATTTCTCCAACAAGACCTAAGTCACCTTTTTCTTTCCAAAGTTTTGTAATTTCACTTTTACTATATCCTGTTGCAACACTTAATGCTTTTTGAACAAGCTGAATCGAAATTCCAAGTTGTTCATTTTCATTTGCGTTAAAAACTGTTCCTTGAATGAGTAAAACAGCTGGTTTTATATCGTTTTTTTGTTCTATTCTTTGTAAAAATTGTGCGATATAGTATGTTTTTTCACTTCGCTTACTTGTTTTTTCTAGCTTTTCAAACAAATTAATGATTGGTGTAAATTCCATATATAGTTACAAATACGTTTGAGTATATAAGTATTCTGTCTCATAGTCCCTATCAAAAAGTAGTAAAAGAAAACCTTTAAAAAGAAGAGGTAAATTCACAAGAAGATGGGTTTTCAAAAATCAGTACAATCATTAGATGCAGAGTTGGCACGAATACATGCAGATGTCATGGGTAAATCATCAGAATTAGTTGAAGAATATGGTTTAAATACAAATGCATTACAGGGCAAAATTACTGCACTTGTCGGGGGTCCAGCGGTAGGAAAAGGAACTATTGTTGGTCTTTCAAAAGGAGCAGTTCAAACAGAGAATTCGGATTTGGAAATACCAACAGTTGAATTTTCAAAATCATTATTTGCGTATTGCGCAAAAAATCAATTTGAAGATGTAAAAATTAGAGGAAGGTTTATTGATGAAGGAAAATTGGTACCTGATTTTTATGTAAATCGTATATTTGAATCAGAAGTTTTACCATTCATTCAATCTGCGCAAAAACAAGATTCTACTTTTGGAATATTTTATGACGGAGTTCCAAGAACGCAAGATCAAGTATATGCTGTTAAAGATATGGGTGTTTTACCCGATATTGCAGTCTTTTTTAATGCAAGACCATTAGTACTTGAGCAAAGAATGTATTTACGAAACTTAGGATTACTTCTTTCAGGAAAATCACCGCGAGAAGATGCGATGAATAAAGAACGAGCAAAAAATAGAATTTCTGAATTTCAACATAATTATGAACCCTTACGAGAAGCATTTAAACATTCAGGAACACAAATAATTGATGTGAGTGCAGAACGTGGTCCGCATGCAGTGTATCTTGAAATGATTGCACTTTTAACTGATAAAAAAAATTCTTTATTTTTTAATGAACGAGACCCGGATTTTACCGAAGTTAATCGGTTAAGTAGATTATATATGCATACTAAAATTAAACAATCATATGCAAAAGGTCAGGAATTACTTTCAACTAATCCTCAAAAATTAGCTATGGTTAACGAGTTAGCAAGACTTGAGAAAAAAGTTTCAGATACGTTATATGCAACTCGATATGGTTCTAAAAATGGATTTTGAATAGTTTTATGATAGAATGTGTTTGTCGTATGCTGTTGAGTAAATACCTTTATAAATTCTTTTAGTTAAATTGTATATATGCACTTTGATGAGTTACTTAAAAAACGTCGTTCGATTCGTTCATATAAAGATATTCCTGTTGAAAAAGATGCAATTATTGATATTATTTTAGCAGGAATAAAAGCACCTTCGAGTGGAAATATTCAAAACTGGCGTTTTATTATTGTGACAGACTTTGAAAAAAAAAAAAAAATTTCTCACATGTCACATGATCAATTATGGATGCAAACAGCACCTGTTCATGTAATTATATGTGCAGATATAGAACCCGCACAGAAATATTATGGTGTACGGGGTGAACGTTTATATTCAGTTCAGAACTGTGCAGCAGCAGTTGAAAACATGATGTTAAAATCAGTAGATCTTGGTCTTGCAACTTGTTGGGTGAGTGCGTTTGATGAATCTCGACTAAAGAATTTACTTGCAGTTCCGGATTCTGTCCGTCCACAAACAATACTTACTGTTGGATATGCTGATGAAGTTGTTCCGGAACCAGTTCAGTATGATCCTGCGACATTTGTTTTTTTCGAAGAATATGGACAAGAAGTTAAATCGTTGAATATGAGTATTAAACGTCGAAATTATCGTGATGTACATAGTACTTTTTTTGATAGAACAAATAGATTATTTTCTGATATCAGCCAGAAGTTTAAGATTTATTATAAAAAATTGTTAAAGTAAAGATTTGCACAAAATCTCGTTACTAAATATAACGCACGAATGCACGACGGCTAAACAGACTTTTTAAACAATGTTACCTGCGCACTTAACCAAACATTTATAAATATTCTTTTGCAGAATTTTAATAAGAGGGAAGTATGTCTAAAAAAGCACAAATTTCAATTTTTATGATTGTTGGAATAGTCTTATTACTTATAGTTGCAGGAGTTTTTATTCTTCGTTTTGAAACAGAACCACCCTCATTACAAATTATTCAAGAATCTGAAGCAGTAACACCAATCGAACAATTTGTCGAACAGTGTATTGCACAAGTTACTGAACAAACATTAGTTTTAGTTGGATTACAAGGAGGATATGTTGAAGTTCCACAAGATATACAAAACAACCCATCGCGTCATGTGACCATCCATCCATCAGCCCCTTATCAAACTCCATATTGGTCACAAGGAAAAAATACTCATATTCCCGAAATTCAAGTTATTGAAGAACAAATGAGTAAGTACATAAGTGAAAACATCAATTCTTGTCTGTTAGATTTTGATTCGATCTCGGATATAGTTACTGTTGATTCTATTACTGATCCGGTTGCAACAGTTCAAATAAATCAACATGATATTTTTGTCAAACTTGATTATACAGTTCGATATACTGGAGACACACAAACACAAGATCGTTTTGAATTTACATATCGTGAATTTGTTGGACTTAAAGAAATGATAGAACTTGGTGAAGAACTTGTACAAGAATTTATCGACACAACATTTTTTGAATATTTTACTATTAATATGATGGCTGCCGATGAACAATATATTCCAATGTCAAACATGTTATTTACGTGTGAAAGACCAGAATGGCATTTAGATGATATTCAACAACGTTTGGAACAATTATTGTATTATAATGTTCCAAGAGTGCAAATAAAAGGTGCACAAACCGTTGAGTACGAGGCAGATAACAGTGTATACCAACAATATCAAAGTGTTCAACCTGACGACTTTTTAACAAATCCAGAGTTAGGTTCAAATGCACCAAGTGATACATACGAATACAATCATATGTTTATTCAATCACAACATACACAACGAATTGAACAAGGCGATTATGAATTTGGTTTTACATATTATCCTTCATTTGGAATGAATATTCATGCTCGACCGTCAAATAATGGTGTGCTGAAGTCTTCTGCGGGACAAGGACCAAAAGATTTTTTACGATTTTTATGTATTCAAATATATCATTTTACTTATGATGTTCGATATCCAATTATGGTGACACTTTCACAAACTGACTCGTTTAAAAGTGGTCGACCGTTTCAACTCAATTTTGCGATTTCTGTAGATATACAATATAATCAACCAAACAAAGAACCATTTCAATTTTCAACACCTTCTCCAACAATTCGTGATTCTGAGATTTGTGAATTTGTACAAAACGAGGAAATTCAAATAACTGCAAGAGATGCAGTTACAAGTTTATATTTAGAAAATGTTTCATTTGAATATCATTGCGTACAATTTGCGTGCGAACTTGGTAAATCATCATTTATGAATGGAACTCAGTTATTACAAACAAATTTACCGCAAGGTTGTGCGGGTGGATATTTATATGCAGAAAAAGAAAATTATCTTTCAGAAAGAATTCCAATTGATCCGTTTGCAACAATAGCAAATATTGATTTAATTCCAACAGTCGATGTTCCGTATCGAGTAATATTTGGACCAATGAATAATCCTGCAGAAGTAAGTCAACTTTCTTCAAGAATGCAGGCAACAATTGAAATTGAGGATTTATATTCAGATTATACTGAATACACATCATACACATCAGATTTAACGAGATTACAACAAGCAGGAGATTCAAGAGAATTACAAGATATGTTTGCAGGAAATCTTGATACTGTTATTACGCTTCCAAAAGTTCGAACAATTTACAATGTGAGTGTTATTGTATATGAAGATGATTTAATAATCGGCGGATATATTGGACAATTAGATGTGCAAGCTGAAGATGTTTCACAACGTTTATCAATTCATACTATTGATTTTAGGCCGCACGATGGAACTATAAATGAATCGCTTGAGAATTTAGCATTTTTACAAAATACAACAAATCAAGAGGTGTACCACGACCAATACGGGTTTATGTGGCAATAAGCATTTAAAGGATGAATACGAAAATACAGGGGATGGATTCGAAAAAGTACCTTTTTGCACGTTTTGTTATGATGTATCTTGCATTTTCACTGTCTTTTTTTACCGCAATGGCGTTTTCAATCGATGAAAGTACTATTATTGAAAGCCCGCAATATAAAACTGCGCAAATAGATTTTCAAACTGATGAGCCAGCTATAACTTTAATGAATATAACCGGACCAAATGGTACTAAATTATATGATATATCTGATGAACCCTCTCTTTCTCATACAATTATAGTTCCAAGTTTAGAATCAAATACTGAATATACCTATTCCTTATTTGCACAAACACAAAGTAATGAGATTGATCGTATTTCTAGTCGTTCGTTTCAAACTACTCGCGAAGAAGATTTAACTTTTGATTTTTATGGAAATATTCCTGAATTTTACAATGAAAATATTTTCGTTTTAAATGGTCGAACATATCCTGATGCGCTTGTATCGGTTTATCTTAATGAAGAATATATAGATGCACGTCACGCAAAAAGTGACGGGTCATTTACATCTCGTTCATTTACATTTGATACAAGTATGGATGTTAATAAAGTTACAATTGAAGTTTATGATGAAAATACAAATACGACTTGGACAAGTGATGAGTTTGAAGTACAAATTGATACTACAAAACCTGAGATTTTTGTTTCTGATATTCCTTCTTTACATCCAACGGATTCATTAGATGTTTCAGTTAATATTTCAAAATCTGCATTTTTAACGGTTTATGTTACGCATCCTGATGATTCCGTACAAACGGTTGAACAAACTCGAATGGTTGAGGCAAATCAAACATCGCAAATTTCAATTCCAGTTGATGATGGAACAAATCAAATTTTGATAATTGCTCGCGATAAAGCAGGTAATATTGAACGAATAAGTAATGAAGTTTTTGTTGACACAGTTGAGCCAGAAATAGTAACGCATAATATTGCAGAACTAACTCCGAGTTATACGTCAAGTGTTACGATAAAAGGTACGGTGAATAAACCTAATGTTGATGTTATAGCACAAGTTGATTTTCGTGATGAACGAACAACGCAAATTCGTAATCGAAACGTTTCAGCTGGGGGAACATTATGGGATGATGAAGCTTACACCACAAAATCATCTCAGACACCAAATGAAGAAGGAACTTATGATTTTGCAGTAGATATTAAACTTGCAGGTGATGTAAGTTTAGATTTAGGATATGGTACTGCCGAAGGTTTGGATTCATTTGAACCATCAACACAAACAGGAGCGGTTGAAGGTGAAGCACGTATTGGATTAGGTGGTGATGGTGATCGTCGAACTAATGAAATATCTTTGTATACAGTAGATCGATTAGATCGTGTATCACAATCAGCATTTGGTGAAATTGATTTATTAGCGTGTGGTCCAGGTGGAGAATGGCAAGTTCGAATGGGAGAAGTATATCCTGCTATGTTACAACCCGATTTAATCTTTCGAGGTATTGCGCAAATTTCATTTGAATTAGAATTAATGTTTTTTGGCGATGATCCTGATAATGATGTTCAAATAAGTAGTACGCAGATGTTACGTAGACAGTTGTCACAAATTGATCAAACTGAATTTGCACCACAACAAATGCTTGATCCGTCACGATGTATTTTTATGCCAAGTGCAAATTATAATGATAAAACATATGTTGTTTGTAATTTAGCAGCGTATCCGCCAGAGCGACATGAAAATAGAACAGAAGCACAACGAATATTAGAGCAAGACTTAGGACAAGTGACATTTCCGTTAATGCTTGAGTTATTCTATACGTATGAAAATTCTCGAGGTGAATCAATCAGTCGAGTACACCGTGAATGCCTTGAGCCAACAATTGCAATCGATAGAAGAATTCCACCCGATACATTACCAAGTAGTTTTTTAAATTGGACAGTGAATTTTTTAGAGGACATTATCAAAACAATTGATGATATTTTAATTCCGCTTCGAACAGCAAAACTTGTGACATTTGGTGCTTGTTTTGCGACAATGGGTGTACAATTTGTTTCTGCTATAGGTGAAGTTGCAGCTTGTGCGGGATTAAGTGATCCTGATCAATATTATCTTGAACGAACATTACGTGGATGTAATAATGGTGTTTCTTGTGAGGAATTGCAAGACGTTGTTGCTAAAATAAAAGATGAAAATGAAGACGTAAATCCACTTGCATGTGCAACATCAATAAATAAACGATTAAAAACAGAACATTTTCGAAATTATGTGTGCGATCGAATTTTCTGCCCGGTAGTACCATCGGCACAGGCATACATTCGTGACGTAAATGAAAATTATTTTCAAAATCCAACTTCTGCTTGTTTGAATGTTCAAGGCGAAGATGGATTAGAGAATCCTTGGAGTGAAACAGCGCGTGTTACAACTGCTGATGATGTTGATATTAGTCAAAAGAAAGGTTTTAGTGCGCAGTATGGTTGTGGAAAAGAATATAATGATATGTTTAATCCAAGTTGTTTATTATATAATCCTGTTGAACAATCGCGTGATTTGGAAACGCAAGAACCATCAAGTGGTTTTTTTGGGTTTTTAGATAATTTACGATTTTGTAAAGCTGCAGAACAAACGCAGGGGCAGTATTTTAGAGAAGGCGGGGTGTCTTACTTTCGTGATGAAGATGGGTGTTATCAGTTAGGTCAAGATCGAATGCTTGCTGAATTTGAACCAAATAGTGGACTACGTAATAGACAAAAAATAATTAATCCTCAGACTAAACAAGAAGCTGTGACTCCAGCACCGATTCCAGGTGGTGTAAGTCAGTGTGTAGAAACTTTACCTTCTGGTGATTTAGTGTATCAACCACAAGGTGTTTTTGGAGAGGAAGTTGAAGAAAGTTCAGTAACGTATCGTCCGCAAGAAGCAATACCGTATGAAGTTGAATATCAGCCAGTTGGTCGAGCAAATCCAATTGAACAACAACGAATGCTTACAAAGTATACAGTTGATGGAAAAGAAATTGGTATAGATAGCGAAGGAAATTATTTTGATTTGAGTTCAAAAAAAGATGGGAAATTTACAAGAATAAAACCAAATGATAGCACTTTTTTCAAACGAGTTTGTCGTGAATCTCAAGTTCCAGGTCAAGAACGATTTGGAATATATGATGAATCTAGTCCAGATTGTCAACCTGTTCAAGGACCAGATGAGGCAAAAAAACCAGTTGTGCAAGAAATACTTATTGATCCAACTGCAAACTTATTAAATGCAATTCAATGCGGATGTATTCCTGCAATTGAAGGATATTTGCAAGTTTTACGAAATGTATTACTGGCTGTGAAAAATTGTTTTCAAGCGGTACTTTTAACCGGTGAGTTTGAATCAGGTGCGTGTCGCGCATTACTGACAATGTATGTTTGTGATTTAATTTTTGAAGCAATTAAGTGTTTTTTTAATGCTGCAAGTGCACTGAGTTCACCAAGAACTGATACGGGCGAGCGTGGTGGCGTTGTAAATATGTTTAGTACATTACAACAAGCAGGAGGTAAAGTTTCAGATAGTGTACAGAAACGATATGGGACAACGACAACGTATAACGCGCTGATATCTAATCGACGATTATTACACGCAGTTTGTCTTGCCGCATTTGGGTATGATTTTATTCCAGAAATTGATCAGGCATTAAGTATTGCAGGAGATGGATTCTCTATAAATACAACGGCATTTATTGAACCTGCAACACGAAGATTTGTTTCCTTTAATCCAACACAACAAGGTGAAGTCACATTTATTTATCACGTTGGATATTTTCTTGCTGCAGGCTCAAACATTAATTGGCGACTTGAAATGAAATGTTCAAACGATTATAGTTGTAATCCGCAAGAAGGTTTTGAAGGTGGAAGATGTGATTGCGCGTATGAAGCAAATCAAGATAAACTTCAACCATATCTCTTAGATGGTGGAGCTGCAACGGGTGGTTCAACTGTCGGTGCGGGAGATGGTCGAGGAGATTTATATCGAGTTGTGACTGCGCCAATACGATATGATAAAGTCCGAATAGTGTGGGAAGATATGACTGCTGGTGATAAGAGTGGTTCAACTCCTTGGCGCGATATATCTGGTATTGGTGATATTATGCCATTATCTTGTTATTTTAGTTTATTGACATTTCGCTTTGCGTGTGATCATTCAACAGTAAATCAGTATGGTGATGTCTTTTTTGTTCCACCTGGCGTTGAATTAAATAATAGAGGTGGTCAGTATTATGTTGATGAAACATTGACTGCAACTGTTTATGCAAATCAAAACTTTGAAGGTGTACAAGCAGATCAACAAGTTCCAAAATTTGCATTCATGCGACTTATGAAAAATAATCAAGAACTAGATTCTTGGTCTTCGCGAGCAGGTGATTTATCGCAATCTCCTATAATATTAGGAGGATTTTCATTTTCGGGTGCAGCAAATAGTGACCCACAAGGTCGTTGGATAACATCAGGTCAAAGTCAAATTGGTTCTGCGGGCTCAACTGTTATTCATACACGAACAAGTACTTGGACATCGGCAAATGAAGTTGCATATTATATATATGCACAAAAAGTTGATGAAGCTGTCGGTGAAACTGTATTTAATTTATCAAATGGTGAGAATTATACTATATCATACGTACGAGTTTCTAAAGATGGAACAAATTCAGATGTTGAATTTCAAAAAGTTGATGAAATTCAAGAATTCTTGACAGAAAAAAGTTCATCTAAACCAAGTCTAAGCGGATTTTCAATTAGTGATATTAAAAATGCAACGTATGAACTTTCAAATGAAAATGAGATTCGTTTAGAATTAGATCCAAGCGATGATTTAAGTGGATTATTTATTCAAACAGATGATGGTGCTAGTGCTGTAAAAGATAAAGCTGGTACATATTTTGCATTTACCCAACGTGAGAGTGGAGCAACAGGTGGATTATGTGCACCTGGAGTTGACGAAGAACAATTACAAGTTATTGTGACATTACATGATGGTGAATCGCAACATTCAAATGCAGAACCAACTGCGTATAATGCGAAGCGATCAACGCAAATTTTTACGTATAATGGGGAAGCACAACAACGAGAAATTCCTGTGACGTTAAATTGTCAAAATAGACAAGAGAATATTGACGAATCAAGTCAATTAGATGAAGAAGAAGTTGAATCTTTTCAAGAATGTCAACAAAATCGTTTTATCACAAAACGAGACATTGTAGGCGCAAATAATTGTCAATGTGGCGATGAATTATTATTTGGTGAGAGTGATGGTGATGAAACTATAAAGGTATGTTGGTCAGAAAAAAGTCTGGGTCTCTGTTCGCTAAATACTCAAGTACCTCAAAACTCAGAATGTTATTGTAGTTTAGGAGCAGGTTCATTTTCACAAAATAATATTTGTGTGAATAATAACACACATACGCAACAATGCGTAAACTCAACCAGCGGTACAGTTACAACATATGCGTGTGAAAACATAAATAGTTAGAGTGTGCAAAATGAAGAAAAATATTTTATTGAAAAAAGATTACACTGCAATTCTTGTAAAAACAGGAATTCATGTGGTGTTTTTGTTTATTTGTATGCTTTTGTATATGTTTTTGATTCATGCACCAATTTCAGAACAACTTATTGATTTATATGATACAATTGAAAGTGATTTTTCAATTTTGTATGAAGATTCTCAAAATCCTGAACAAAATGTTCAAATTACATTTGCAGGACAACTCGCAATTATATTTTTTTTACTTACACTCTATATTGCACTCTTATTTGTACTGTTAATTTTGTTTAAGTTCTGTGAAGAACGATATCTATTTATTAAAAAAAAATTATCTAAAAATCAAATACTTCGACTTGTTTTAAGTGTGGGTGTTTCAGGACTGATTTTTGGGTTTTGTACACTAATAAGTGTGTATGCGTATACTCGTGAAGCGATTTTGCTTCCATCAGTAGTTTTATACACGATTCTAATCATTATATTAGTATTAGTTTGGAGTTTATATCTGTATATTCAATCACAGTTTCATCGTATTATTTCAAAAAAAAAACTTTTATTTGATCAATATATTTTGTACACAATCTTTTTATGTATTGTTTTGCTTCCGATATTTATTATGCAAAATCATACTGGTATTGTTGTGAGTTTTCTATTTTTTATTGGCTTACAGTCAATATATTCTGTTTATTTTGCAAAGGGAACATAATTTTTAGTAGAATTTAGAATATTTTTATTTCAAAAAGCCGATAATTATATAAGTGAGTTGTGAGTAGTAAAATAAGTATGGCAGACGATAAAAAAGTCATGAATCTTGAAGAAGCACTAGGTCTTCACAAATCTGATGTTTCAACAGTTGAAAAAGGTTTTAAGGAATTTGATAAATATGAGAAATTTGCACTTCCTAAATTACATGCTGAACGTTTGACTCCTGCAATGGATACGTTTTATACTACGTTTAAATCCCATGTAACTAAAAAAATTGGTGATTTAGACACTAAACTTTCAAAAGATCATACTGAACACATAGAAGATGCGTTGAGTGAAGCGCTTCATAAATATGTGACTGACTTACATCCTGAGATGAAGGATATGTTCTCAAAAGATTTATTTAAAGATAAGAAAAAACGTCTTGAAGCAATGCAAACGTATTTTGAGAATCACGTATTAGGTCAAGCAGGAAAAGAGACTTTAAAACAAATGAAAAGTAGTGGTATTCATACTCTAAATGAACTTGCTAAAGAACTCATTAAAGATAAAAATACGACATTAAGCACTCTTTTAAATCAGGTTGATTCTTATCGGAGTTCGAATACACAAGCAGTTTTACAGAATTATGTACAACGTTCATTAAATCGACATATAAGAGGTTTTGGTCAACACGAAATATTAGGATACTTAAAAGATAAAATGAAAGGTAAATTTGAAATTGATCCGGAAAATTCTCATGAGTTTATGGATACTAATGTGGGCGATCATTTATCTTTATATAGGCATATTACAGATCCAGATTCAAATCCACTCAATAAAAGTTATAAAGCACTTGGTTTAAAAAAATATGAACCGCCAAAAGAAGAATTAAAAAAAGCAGCATAATTTACAAATCGTGATAATGCGGATCTAAACCTTCGTTTTCATGCATTTTTCTTTTAAGTCTTAATTCATCACGTTCTTGAGCTAATGTGTATAACATATCTTGTTCGTCTGCATATTCCTCGAGCACTGTTTGAAAACGCTTTTTAGGAGAAACAATGAGTTGTTCACTTCCCAACAATTGATTTTGCTGAATATTTAACTTCCCAATTTCAATGTGACGACTCTTCCAATAAAAAAATTCTTTTGAATCAGAATTTGGTGGTCGAAATTTATCCCCGCTAATATGACTGTAATCAAACCTAAAAGGAATAAACGAATATGTGACGACAAGATTTTGTTTAGGTCTAAAATATTGAATAGAACCAGTATTTTGAACTTGTATTCGTTCAGGATGAGAAAGTAAATGACCTCGGTTGATAAGTTCTGTCGGATAATGACGCAAACTTTCTTTTTTTTGTAAACTATCAGCAAGTCGGAAATACTTTTTGCCGTCTTGATAAAAAACAGGGGCAACAGAATCGAAGTCTGCTAAAAGCTCGCGTTTTATTTGTCGAAATTCGTCCTGTGTATATTTTTGCGCAATACACCAAACGGCATTTGAACCAAGCGTAATAAGAGTGGGTTCTTTTTGTGAACCAATCGTAACATCAACATGACTCATAAGACTATGTGCGATACGCTGCGTCATTTCTTCAAGTCGTTTTGGTGTTGCCATAAAATGATTAATTACGCCTTAATTTAAATACTTTTTGAATAGGTACTACTCACAGGTGGTTTCACTTCAATTAATTGAATATCAGTTAAAAATTCTTCTCGTTTGATATCTTCTACAATATAAAACTCGTGTTTGTCTAAAATGTGAAATCTGTTTAATTCTTCGCTGAACTCGGTTAATTCGTAGAGATCTTTTAAGATAATTTCAAATATAAAATCATAGTCATTTGAAATCGTATAGACGGAATTAATTTTTGGATGTTTTTTCAAAAATTCTTTTGCAATTCTTTTTTGTGTTGGATTTACCTTTAAAATCATTTGCACTTTTAAGTTATACCCGATTTCTCCAAAGTTGAGGATAGATGTATGTCTTTGAATAATTTTTCCTTCATATTTTTTTAATCTATCGTGTAAAGTACTAATTGGAACATGTATTCTTCGTGACGTCGTTGTCAAATTTTCTCGCGCGTTTTTTCGAAATTGACTCAAAATTAATAGTTCTTTTTTATCCATAGTGTTTTTCCCCCACCTCATAAATACCATAAGCTTACTTACATTTAGTATTTGTTTCTGAATCAAATGCGTTTGTTTCAGTAAAAATCTGAATCATTTATAAATAAACTATGATTTGAATGCAAATTTGAAACAAAAAGTGAAAATATTTATAAGTTTCAGGAAAATACTCTTTTTATGGTATCGATGAAGAGACGAATATTAGAAGTATTTAAACAACAAAATATTCAGAACATCTCAACAAGTGAATTAGTTGGATATATATATCCTTCTTTTATAGAGTCTTCTAATGCAGTATTACAGGATGAATTTAGTACTGTTGCACAAAAGAAAAATGTTTTACAGCAAAAAGCAATGTACCATCGAAAGATTTTGTATCATCTTAATAATCTTGTTACAGATCAAATTTTACAAGTTGATTCAATAAAAGGGAAAGGGGAAAAAGTATTTCGGTTACTTCTATCACCAGGCGAGGAGATTTCTGTTGGTTCGCGATATGAACGAATAACATTGCGAGCTCAAAAAATACCTTCAACTCCAATTGAAAAATATGAAGAATCGGGTATGTTATACAAATTTGAACCGATGAGTTGGACAGAACGGTATAATGCAATACTTGTTGAATCAGGTTTATATGAAAATGCAGATGAGTTTTTATCAGTTGTTTTTGATTTATTAGAGTTAGTTAATGATGTCGTTGGTTTAAATGATTTTGAAACATTTTTATATCGTGTTGGAGAAATTAAAGCAAGTGAATTTATAGAACAGTTATCTCGGTATTTACGTGATTATAAAAAACAGATTTGTTTAATTTTTGATATTACAAATGTTTCACAGGATGCGTTGCTAC
This sequence comes from uncultured Methanosarcinales archaeon, assembly GCA_964624275.1. Lineage (GTDB taxonomy): Archaea > Nanobdellota > Nanobdellia > Woesearchaeales > DATGWN01 > CAZUXP01. Next base: position 5,135 of record CAZUXP010000017.1, on the reverse strand, counting down.
AACAGTTTTTATTTATTCTTGCCAAAGGATTACCACAAAATATTTTAATAATTTTTGATGTTACGAGTAAAGAATTAATGTTTCATAGAGAATTATTTGCTGAAATTACAACACTTTTTGCAAAACAAAATTTAAAACTCAATATCAAAAATGATGATGTGCATCCTGCACCCTATATTATTGGAAGAGCTGGACCATATACAATTGATACTGATAAATGGCAAAAATATTTACGTGAACATTATACACAAACCAAAGGTTTGGTCATTTCACAATCAAGTGTTGTGATCGATATTCAAAAATTTACAAAACAATTTTCAACTGCAAAAGATTTCCAGCGTTTACTTGAAGATGTTTGTAAATCATTATTCATTAGTGTGCTTGAACATCAAAAACAAAAACAACATATTGTAAAAAAAGAAAAAAAATATCTTTCGCAAAATATTAGTATGTATAGTCATAGTACAATCCGATTTTTACATTATATCCAACCAAAAGATTCTTTATTTAGTGAATTTATTACATTATTAGAAAGTCTTCAACCACAGATTACGCAGTTTGCAAAAATGCAAGAATTATTATATGAGTCATGTGGAATGCCAATTAATTTTGATATTCAATTATCACAGGCGTATAGAAAATTTTCATCGAATTTTTCACTTCATGAAATTCATGATCGATATACGATTCAACAACCTATGGATATTTATAGTCAAAAAACAAAAGATTTTTTTGTAAGGTATTCACAGTTACAAAAATTGTTTAAAGGTGGTATTGAAATTAGATTTATTCGAGAAGGAAAAATTCAGAGTCAAGATGGAGTTGCAGAAATAGCAGGTATCTTAAACACATATGCGTGTCCGTTATTTTGTTATAAATATAATTTGGAGGATGAGTCGCATGAATCGCTGCAGACTTTTTTTGAAAAATGAATCATCATCAAATCATTAGTGGGAAGAATTCGGTGGCTGCGTGGAAAAATGCAATTGCGTATGTAAAAGAACATGGTGATTCTTATATTGATCGAGTGAATAGGCATTGTATTGAATGTTTGAATTTGCTTATTGTAATAGAGAATACAAAAAATATTGATGAACCAATTCAGTTACTTTCTCGAAATGATTCTTGGTTATATCCTAATTTACATGATGTTGCAAAAATAATGTTACCTGAGTTTGATTCAAATCTTTATCAATATAGTTATGGTAAACGGTTATTTTCATATGATGGTGTTGTGAATCAAATTGACGATTTTGTCATTCCAAAACTTCGAAAAAATTCTTATTCGCGTAAAGCTATATCTGTAATAGCTCAGCCAGCACAAGATTCAAAACATGCTTCTTCAACAACACCTTCAATAATTGCTCTTGATTTTAAAATTCGAAACGATTTACTTCATGTGACGTGTATGATTCGAAGTTGTGACTTGTTTTTTGGTTTTCCTGCAAATTCTTATCAGGTCCATACAATTCAAGAATACGTTGCCAAAAAATTAAGGATACAAAACGGTTCAATTTCATTTTTTTGTAATAGTGCGCATATTTTTACTGAATATGATTCAATTCTCAAAAAAGTTTTTTCGTATAGGACGTAGGAATTATCGCTGAGTTGTAACGCCAATTTTCTGACAGAAGTTTTTTGCAGGACATTGAGAACATTTTGGACTAATAGGTCGACAAATAGTTTGACCAAGTTTGACTAAAATATTATTATATTCAATCCAATATTTTTTTGGAAGTATTTTTTCAAGTTCTAAAAGTGTTTTTTCACGTGTATGTGTTTGTACAATTCCAAGTCTGTTTGAGATTCTATGGACGTGAATATCAACGCAGATTGCTGGTATGCGAAAAACTTCGCCTAGCATTAGATTTGCTGTTTTTGGACCAACTCCTGGAAGTGATACGAGTTCAGTATATGTTTGTGGAACTGTGTTTGCAAATTTTTCTTGGATTAATATTGCAGTTTGTTTTATATGACGTGCTTTTGTCTTATAATAGCTTACTCTTTGGATGACTTTTTGAATATCTTCTACATTTGTATTTGCAAGTTTATAAGGTGTATCTCCAAGTGTATCAAATAATTTCTTGCTAACGGGTGCGCTGACTTCATCTCGTGTTTGCGCGGTAAGTATAGTTGAGATGAGTGTTCGAAAAGGATCATTATTTCGAATAGCAACGAGTGGATCAAGAGGTGTTTGCAATTTTTTTGTGAATGGTCCTAAAACACTTATAGTGTTTTGGATAATGATTTTTTTTGTGTCTTTTTTGTGAATTGTATCTTCCATTTAATATTTTAAAACATTATATTTTAAAAATGTTTATAAACTTCTTTACTTATTGTCTCATTATGATTATGAATCGAATTTTAAGTATAATTTTTATTCTTTTTTTAGTTGGTTTACATTTTGGATATGCACTAGATGCCGAATCACAAATTGTCGAAACGAATATTGTTGAGGATGAAACGACATTATTATATGAATCGCTACATCAATACCGCACATTACAGATTCTTCAAAATATTAGTGGTCAGATTGGTATTAATAATAGTGATAGAGATACACTTCGCTTAATTCAAGCAAAATTACAACTTTATCCAAAACAAACACCTCGTCAACAAATACTTTCTGAAAATATTCAACCGTTTGCAGTTACGACAAACAATTCTCAACTTCTGTATTCTTATACTCCTCCATTTACATCACCATTAAAATTTTCTCATGGTTCTCTTATACAAACTCAAAATATTATGGTGCCAATAACGCAAAAAGTATCCTATCCGCTAGAAAAAATACCTCTTGAATATGAACAATATATGGTTTTTACAGATTTAATTAACTCAAATCCTGAAATTGAGCAAAAAGCTTTTGAATTAGCCTCAGATTCTGATGATGCGTACGAAATAGCTCACACAGTTGCATTTTGGGTTCGAAATTCAATAGAATATAATTTAAGTTCATTAATAGTAGAAGCATCTAATCCTGCAACACGGGTTTTTGAAACTCGTCAAGGTGTTTGTGATGAATTAACAACTTTGTATATTTCCATGATGCGTTTATTAGGTTATCCTGCTCGGTATGTAAGTGGTTTTGCCTATACGACAAGCGACCTTTTTGAAGAACCATGGGTTGCCCATGCTTGGGCTGAGGTGTATATCCCATCAGCAGGTTGGGTTCCTTTTGATTTAACGTATGGTCAGTTTGGTTTTGTGGATGCAACGCATATATCATTTACAACAGGTGTTGATGGGGGAAATACTGGGACAATATATAATTGGGAGACTACAACGCAAAATCAGGTAATGTTGGATATATCGCGTTTAAAGTTTACGCATAATGTTAGACAAACAGGTGAAGAATTAATTTCACCATATAATATTTCAATGCGCGTTTTGTATGATTCGATATCGCCAAAGTCTCAAAATGCAGTTATTATAACAATACAAAATACGCAAACTTATTACCGTTCGATATTGTTACGAGCAAATGCTCCAAAAGAACTTATATTTTCTCAGGAGGAGTATGCAATTTTATTAAGACCTTTTGAAACAACCTCTGTTGTTTTGCCTTTTTCTGTAATAGGTCAAATTCAAGAAGGATTTTTGTATACTATGCCAATTCAATTATATGATGGTTTCTTTCAATATGAAGAATCACTTGAAGTTTCAACAACTTCGCCGATATATACTAAATCAGATGTTGCAAATGCAATTATTGCTGCTGATGTTGTTGATTCGCAAAATATTTTTGAAGATGTTTTCATATCTTGCTCGCCAAATAAGTATGAATTACGTATTGAAGAAGAAAGTTATATTGAATGTCAGATTCAAAATGAACGAATATATCGTATTGCAATGAAAATCTGTGCACAAAACAATTGTGAATCTGTTGCAATTCAAGCAGTAGACAAAAAAACTATTCAATTACCGGTTGAATTTGATTCAGTTGGTTTACAGTTTGTTTTATTAGAATTACATTTTGAAGATGTAGTTGTTGATTCAGCGGTACAATTTTATATAATTGATACGCCAAAAATTTCAATACCGAATTTTGACAAAAATGTGCAAGTGTCATTTGGTTCGTCAGAAAAATTATGGTTTATTCTTTCAAAAGATTCGTTTTCTCCTGCGCAGAATATTCGTTTACAAGCTGGTCAAATACTTCCAACATTTGTTTCTTTGGGAACAATTCATTCAAACCAAAATTTGAGTATTTCGATTAATCCATATCAACTTCGACCAGGATTTAATGATTATCCAATTCATGTTTGGTATAAAGATGATTTAGGAAAAACGTACAGTTTTACTCAGAAAATTTCAGTTGAACTCGTAGAAGTAAACTTTTTTGATAAAATTAGGCTATTTTTTGCTCAATTGTTTTTGTAGGTTCAACTTTTTGTATTCTTGTTGCTTCTTGAGCTACTCTATGCGCGGACTCTACAAAATATGAAACAAATGTTTCCCATTCTGGCTTAAAATCATTATGAAGTTTTTGAAATGATTGGTCTGCGTTGCTTGTTAACAGTGCATATAATCCTAATGTTGTGAGATATGCTGTTCCAACTGTCTTAGGATCTGAATAAAATGCAACATCTTGCCAATCCGGTTCTCCCAAAAGTCCGCTAGGAATTTCATGAAGCCATCGAAAAATGTCGGATGCTTGTGAATCAGTATAAAGTAAAACTCTTTCAAGATTATTTGTTATTTCTAGTTTGTCACCACAAAAATTTGTAGCAGTATCCATACAAATACTCTGCCGGGTATTATATCGTAATAGTGGTGTTTTTCGATGACAAGTAGATGTTGGTGCGTCATTAATTGCTTGGCGAACCGTAAAGTATGCTGGAAAATTGGATGGTGGTTTTGTTGGTAATTCGTATCCCATTATGTTATCGCCTTTTACTTTTATCACAAATTCGTATATTTGTGGGTATAGTATACATTTATGTATAGCAATATTTATAAATATTGTTGTCTATATATGTTATATTTATATCATATGATGGTGTTATTATGAAAAGAAACATAGATATTCAAGAAAAATTGGTTATAAAAAGTCTTCTTCAAAATCATCGAGCAAGTTATAATGCTATATCAAAACAAACTGGACTCTCCGATATGACAGTGAATCGATAACG
>CAZUXP010000016.1:0-27868 GCA_964624275.1 uncultured Methanosarcinales archaeon | reverse complement strand
CAGGTGGTACATCACATCAATTAATCCAAAAAAGTGATGATGGTCAGATAAATAATGTAAAATTAGGCAGTCGTTCGCTTCGAATGCAATTTGAAAATCCAACTTCGAATCAAAAAGTTACAATTGACTCACTTTACAACAAAAACTGGTTTTTATATGATTATTTAGAGTTTTTTTTAAAACCTGTATCTGCAGGTCCACTAACGATTCAAATTAATGATAAACAATTCATTGTGAGTAGATATGCAGTTGGTGAATATAATTTATTAGATTGGAACTTGATTCGAATTCCGTTAGAAAATGTTTCAGATCTGGGACATGTTGACGGATTTATATTTTCACCATCAAATTTATACGACCAATATTCAAGCGATATAGATGAATTAGATTTTATTGTTGATGCGTTTTCGCTTCGAAACTCTAATCTTGCAATTGATTTTGTTCAACGCGAATATTGTGATGGCAGTGATTGGGTTGACACTCTAAGTAGCGGAAGTGCGTGCACAGCATCGCCATTATTAGAAAATGTAGGTGATCGTTGTTGCGGTGTTGGTTATTTAGATACTTTCTCAAGTGATGCAATGGCATGTTCTGCTCAAAAAGTGATGGAACCAAATACAGTTTTTGATTATGTTCAGTTTCGAGTAAATTTATTAGATGATTTTGTGACATACTGCGAAGGAGAAACTTGTCAAGTTCCATTATCTACGCTTTTAGAAAATGAATCAGATGAAATTGAATCTGAAAAAGTGAAATTTGAAGGTTTTTGGAAATGTCGTAACCCGACTACCAATGACTGGGTAACTGCTGGAAAGTTTTCATCTAAATGTACTGGGATATGGGGAAGTAATGGTTATACGGAATTAAATACAACTGAAAATTCAGATATGCCCATATTTTATACTGTTGATCGAACAGTTTATGGTTATGGTTCTGGCAATACCACAATTAAACAATTAACAACATCTGATTTATTCCCTGGGGTCGAAGAAGAACTTGTACCATTAGTTGCGTGTAGTAAAGAAACAGGACCTAATGCATATGATCAACGCGCAAGTGTTGAAACTTGCCCAAGTGGTTTTGATTCGTTTCCAATTAACGGTTCATCAGGGTATGGTGGGTACGTATTTAAAAATAACGTCCCCTCACTTAATACTGATGAAATATCAGTTTGTAAAGCAAGTAACAATAATCATTATGTGACTCGCAATGATTGTGCAAGTACTGGTGGCACTAAAGTTGAAAGTTTTTATGCGTGGAAAAATCCAGATGATCTAACTCCTCAAACTCCTGTTGAAGAAACGCTCTTAACTCTTGATTATAAAAATAAGAATATAACTACTTTTGTATGGAGTGCAGGCGGTAATTTGAAAGCTTATATTGATACTGATTTTACAAATCCAACTGATTTACTTAATCTTTCAGAGTATGGTTATATGCGTTTTACAAATGGAAAATTTGGCGGTGATGCACAAGTTGAAAAACATCTTTCTTCTGGTTGGGAATATCATGACGGTGTTTGGTTTACTGCCGAACAAATCGATATATATGGTTTAATACAAGATGATGGTACAGTTGATGTTACAACATTTAACGATTCAAATATGTGGTTTAAATTAGAAGATGCTTGGCTTATTAATACATTAGGTGAAACACTTGGTGATGAAGGAAATCCAATTCATTTTGAACAAGTTCATTATGCCGGTCAAACACCTACTGAGACTTTTTGGAGTGCTGAAGGTGGTTTAGTAAATGTGTATAATGATGCAGACCCATCATCTCCAGGATTAGATTTGTTAACTGATCCCCCTATTGATATTTCAACTGTTGGTTGGATTAGTGTTGAAAATGCTGAATTTACTGATCAAACTATTTCTCGAGATGTTGTATCGGGATGGGAGTATTATGAAGACTATTGGTTTTCATCACCTAAAATAACATTTTATGATATTAATAATCAGAACACAGTTTTATTTAACTTTGAAAATTCAAACCAATGGATTCAATTAAAAGATGTTTGGTTAGCTAATCCTTTTAATCAACCCTATGGTCTTGTTACGACTCAAAGCTTTATTGATGATTTTAATATACAATCCGATGCAATTAACTTTAATGAGTTTGTTTATAGTGAATTGTTGCAAGAGTGGGTGTTTTTTGCACCAACTTCAATAGATTCAGATATTTGGTTTTTTACTGACGAATATTGGTATCGAACAACAAAAGACTATATTCAGCAAAAAAAAATACTTAATGCAATTACTGGTGAATCTTTTCAGTTTACTTCATCTTTATCGGATGCTGTAGTAATTACTCCATCATTACTATTTCCTCAATCGCAGGCAGGTGAACAAGTTGGTGGTGATGATAATAGTGCAACAACTTCGTCAACCCCTGCAATAGGTACATTTAGTTTAGCAAATAGTCAGCCGTCTGAAAAATATCTTTACAATCATCCTAATCAAATTTTTCGATATTTTTCATCGGGTGAAGATGGTTTTGAATTTAATACAAATTTGTTTGATTCTATGATTACAATCGACTTACTTCAACCAAGATTTATTTATGGAACTGAATTTGAATTAGTAAATGGTGAATCGCAAGAAAAATCAACGAATTTTTATTTCTGTGGTAATACGTCTTCATCTGCATTTACATCATCAATAGAATCTGTTGATGCGTGTACAGTTGTAAATGATTATTTCTGTTCAAATAAAGGTTATTGGTCAAATGATAATTCTGATGTTCATGGTGACTTTCTTCCAGATACAACTTCGGAAAATTTAGATTCTCGATTACCTCCTGCAAATGCATCGCAGCGATTTCAGTTATCAACAGATTTTAATAATTCCGATTCAAAAGAATGTTGTCCGACAGGTTCGTGTTGGCATAGAGGCCAGTGTTTTGCAAACCAGAAAAATGCGTTATTTAGCGGTGTTGTTGAAAATGGTGAATATGTTGATCAAGAATTAGGTTTTCGTTGTTTTGATGGAGAATGGGTAAGTCAATTTGAAAAACAAGGTTTACGAACAGGAGAAAATGAACAAGGATATTGTCCGTTTGAAACGCAATGTTTAATTTCAACGCAAGCATGGGAAGATGATAACATTCAACCATTACTTGAATCTGGTGAGCCCCGATGTTTAAACAGCGGTGAATATTACCAAGACTATTATTGTCATGAAGGTGAGTGGTCAACAAGAACAGTTGTACTGGCTGAAATGTTGAAAGAATTAGCGGACGTTACTGATAAATCATTTACGCTTCATTGTGATTCGCATGATAAAGTATTAACAATTGATGATAATACGAATACTGAATCAGGTTTGAGAATTAAAGATATTTTAACAGGAAGTTTTGCTAGTGAAGATTTAAGTCGAACGCAAGATAGTTTATGTAATTTAGATTTAACCGGAGGGATAATGACTGAAAATTGTGTTAATAATTTTTGTTTGTTACAATCTGAAGATGAGACATACATAGCAACAAGTTTTAATCAAATTAATGATGAAGATGGTGATTTTTTTAATTATGCATCTGTTTTTAATAATGTGTACAAAGATCTTGAATTAGATTGTAATGATTCCGCAAATTCAGGCGGTTTAGTTGAATGTGATACGGGAGATGATCATGATTTTAACTGGTATTATAATCAAGACTTGCACATACTCGTGCAAGTTCAAAATAACCAAGGCATTTTAGGAAATATAGTGGATGTTCTATCAATTCCGTTTAGCTTTCTTTTTAGTTTTTTATCATCAAATTCTGAATTAGAAAATCTTGTTCCACAATCGCTTATAATTCAACAACTCTTTGAAAAACAAATTTCAAATTCACTCCATGTTGCTGCATATCGCCAAGAACGAAATAATGTTTTAGGTTTGGGACATGAGTATTCGATATTATATGGCAATGATCCAACTGCTGATGAAGAAGACTTTTTAGATTTTATGAATAAAAGTTTAAGTCAATATAATCTGAGAATGCGAACTGATAATAATCCCAATCCACTTGAAATTCAAAAAAATGATACGCAATTATTTATTAAATCAAACCAGGCAGATTCTCAAGATATATGGGAACGTTTAACTGTTGCGCTTCGAGAAACTGAGTAATTTTTTAATTTTTTCTGTGAACGTTATGATTCTTTTTTATGTTTTTTTTATGATACCAACCGCCAATTGCAATTCGTTGCGAGTCAGTTAGTACTTCTTCGACTTCGTGATATGACGTAGATGAAACTTCAAAAAACGTGAATGAATTTGCTTTTGGAAATAATTTTTTTGTAATACGGGTCGGTTTAGTATTTTTGTTTTCATATAAAGATAAAGAACCACCATCATTTTGTGTTAATGTTGAAAGATACACTAAAAACGCAATTTTTCTTCCATCTAATTCATCATCATGGCATAATAAAAAGTCAGTATCTTGATAGAGCGTTCCAGCAATATCAACAGTTTGAATGTCAAGAGAAAAACCCGTTATGTCTTGCATAAATGTAATAAATTCAGGTGAATATAAAAACGAAATAAATTCTTGTAAAACCGAATTTTGAGTATTTTTTAAATCATGTGTTTGCATAAATTTAAACAAATCAGATTCTTTTTCAATAAACGGTTCTTCACCAAATGCTGCAAGCACAATTTGAAGTTTTTCAGGAATGAAAAATTCATCTAATACGATATGACAAAATGGTTTTGTGGTTAAAAAAGTGTGTTTCAAATTTTCTTTTTTGTCATTTGTAATATATTCGGGTTGAATCCAATCAATAAGTACCATATGTATGCGTTCAAATTCTCTCTTTATATAATTATTCGATACTTTTATTAATTCAAATCTTTTTTATATAAAGATGAGTTATCAAATAACAAAACCTGATGTAATTTCTCAATTAAAAGATTTTTTTCAATCTCTTAATATCGAACAACCTATCTGTCTGATTTATGACGATGATGCTGATGGTATGTGTTCAGCTATTTCATTTTGCGAACTTTGTAAACAAATCGGTTTTAAAAAAGTGTATACGTTTGCAAAATTTAAAGAACGAAATTTATTTTCACTAGATTTTATTGAAGATCTGATACAAAAAGATGTAAAAACAATTTTTTGTCTTGATTTTGAACCGTTAAGTTGGAAGATGCTTACACACGCTCAACTTCAAACACTTCCATTTAATCTTGTTGTAATTGATCATCATACAAATGAAGAGAAATGGTATGATTCTATATCAAATAATCACACACAAATATATCTTCATCCAAGACTTATTACAGATGCACCTGATGCAAGCCAATATTGTTGTGCAAAATTCGTGTTTGATATTTGTAATATGATACAAGATATTTCACATATCGAATGGAAAATATTGCCTGGAATGATTGGGGATATGAATATAATCAAATGGAGCGAATATATTAAAAAAATTTCAGCAAAAGCTGGTGTGTTCATTGATGATAAACCTGATTCATTTTTTATAAGTCCATTTGGAAAGTTTGCACAAATAACTGCTTTTGCAGCAAAAAAAGGATACGAAACATTTGAAAATTGTTTTGAAAAGTATCAAAAATGTAATTCAATCGAAGAAGCTTTAGATATTGGAAAATCGTTTGAGACTGAGCAAAAGGCGCTTCAACATATCTTATTGAATTGGGAATCATATATTCAAAATTATGATTCAGAAATCATTTTTGTGCATATTCCAAACGATACTGGGATGACGAGTTTGTTTTCAAGCATTATTTCATATATGTTTGCCGAAAAAACATTTGTTTTTTATCAATTTAATAGTGAACATCAAGCATATTATTTAAGTTTACGTTCTCAAAAATCTCAGATTCATTTAGGTGAGCTTGCAAGAGAAGTCTCAACTCAATTACGCGACTCCAATGGCGGTGGACATAAACCTGCTGCAGGATTACTCTGTCATAAACAAGAAATAGATTTATGTTTAAAAAAAATCGCAGAATTATATATACAAAAAATTAATTCGCAATAGTTTGAGTTGTCTGAGTTTGGTTTTGTGTTGGCCGTGTTGTTTTTTGATTTGCAAGCATTTGTTTTCTTTCTTCTTTAGTTCGCATACGTGAAACATCAAGTTTTGTATCACAGGATTCGCAACAAACAGTTGCAACACGTTCTAAATATCGCTCATCATTTACAACTCTTGCAGTTTTTATTCCGCAAAACTCACAATGTGATATAATTTGTTCTTCATTCATTTCGCTAACAGGAATTGGTTTTCCGTCTTTATTCCAAGAAACTTCCATTCTATCATCAAACACAAAACATGCGCCCTCAAAAAGACCATTTGGATATTGGCTACAATAATTATAAATACCACCATTAATTTGATAAATGTCTTTAACACCAGCATTTTTTAAGAGAACGCTTGCAGTTTCACATCGAACACCCCCCGTACAATACATAATAACTTTTTTGTTTTTGAGTTTATCAGCATATTCGGGAATCTTATTTGGAAGTTCATAAAACGTCTTTATATCTGGACAAATTGCATCTTTAAACTTACCAATTTTGGATTCGTATGTGTTTCGCGCATCAAAAAAAACAACATCGTCTTTATGAGTTTGGACAAATTCATTTACTTGTGATGGTTCTAAATGTCTTGCTGTTTTTGTAACATCTATTTTTCCTGCACGAAGTGTACAAAGTTCGGATCTTGCACGAATTTTTAATTTCGGAAATGGGTTTTCATCAAAAGTTTGTTCTTTAAACCATAAATCGTTAAATTCATGTTTTGCATGCATATATGTTTTATATGCTTTGATGTCGCTCGGTTTACCACCTAAAGTTCCATTTATACCTTCTGGTGCAATAATAATTCGTCCGAGCAGGTTATGTTTTTGACAAAATAATTTCATTTCTTCAACTAATTCATTTGTGTTTGCAATAGGTACAAATTTATAATAAAGCAGTATTGTGTAAGTCATGTCATTGAGAAATAGTTCGGTGTTTTTATATTTTTAGTATTACGACAATGTTTGAATGTCATATATGCATCACAATAGTATTATAATATTTAGATTAAATTAAGTCATAAAAATTATCAGAGACTCACATTTGCAATTATAAAAAACCCTATTAGAAGTATAAGTAATCCAACGGTCAGTATGAATAATGCGAGTGGGATAAAAACAAACGCAAAAAGTGCTTTTAATAATGAGAGTTTATGTGTTTTTTGCACACCCAAAACTAAGAGAACTATTGACCATATAATCGCAAACCATCCGATAAATGGAATCCAAGCAAATAAATAAGTTGGAACATATGCATAAACATAGAGTTGAAATGTTTGAAGATATGTCGCTTTTGCTTTAAACAATTTTAAGTATAGGTGGATTAATCCGACAACTGCAAAAATAAGGATGAGCATTAAAAAAAAAGTTGCAATTGATATAATAATTTCAAATGTTGATTGTGAAACACTAATTATTCCTAAATTGATTTGTTCAGATGTTAAAAACCCAATAGATTTTAGTAATTGTTGTAATAGATACGAAACACCAATCGAGAGTATGGTATATATACTAAACAATGCAATAAAAAAAGAATATATCGAAAACATTGATTCATTTGGTAACTTTTGAAAAAATGTATTTGGATGAGTTAAAATTTGTGTGATTTGATTTACTCTATTCATAAAATGTTGTTTTTAATTGACTTTTATAAAATGTTTGGTTCATTTTTAGTATCATATTATTAAAATAAACATACCTGATAAGTAGTTTAAACGTTCGCCGACTCGTCTAGTTTTTTACACGTAATTATTTTATTGTGGTGGATAATTTCGAATAACATAGAGTATTATTCTGACTAAAAATTTCACTTCTGGATTATCAAAACAATAATTATTTAAAGACATTTTTAAATAAATCTTCATTATGAGAAATTTTCACAAAATAGTCGTAGTTGCATTTTTAGTATTTTTTATTGGACTTTCGTCAAGTTTTGCATTAGATTCACTTGAAGTAAAGGAATTTGATAATTGTCGCGTGGAATTTTATGAAATAATGCGTATGTTTTCTCAGGATAATTCACACGCATCGACAGTTTTGGCATCTCGTGCACAAAACGATGTTTATGGATATGCAATTTGTTATGATGCATTATCTGGAGGAACACAACAATTATCTCAGGTTATATCTCCTCCTCAAAGCGGAAATGAAATTATTGAAGATCTTATTCGTTCATGTACAGGAAGAAACCATGTTTTAACATTGTATAGTCAGTTTAATTCACATGTTGACATGTCAAGTGTCAGTAATAATATTTTTACCGAATCTCGTTTTAATGATTCTAATTGGAATGCAAACAATCAAATTTGTTACGGTTTATTTGAAAATTGCCGTGTTCAAGATGAGGGTGCGAGTGGAAATAATGAAGTTGTAGTTGGTCAAGTATCACATCAAACAAATGCGCACATATATTCTGCAGAATTTAGTGATGATAGTTTTTCAAGACAAAATATAGTTTGTGAAGTTCCTTTTTGCGATAATACCAATCTTGGGATAATGTATCCTATACTATTTGATTTTGAAGAAAAATATGAACAAAGTGATTTTACAGTTAATACAACTAATGCTGAGTTTGAATATGCTTCTGAACCAGGAAACGCTTTTACAAATAGTCGTTCTGGAAGATTAAAATTTACATTTATTGAATCACCTCAAACTATTTGGTTTACAGAATTGTATAAGCAAGATTGGTCGTTGTATAACTATTTAGAGTTTTATATTAAACCTGAAACGTCTGGTTCAATACAATTTAGCATTGAAAATCAAACTTTTATAATTGATAATTATGTTGTTGGTCAATATAAACTATTAGATTGGAATTTGATTCGAATTCCATTAAGTGAAGTTTCAAATTTAAGTTCGATTACAAAAGTTGGTTTTGAGATTCCAAGTTGGAGTGCAAGTAGAAATATCGATTCAGAATTTGAGTTTTTAGTTGATACTTTTTTATTACTTGACACTGCAACTGATGCTACAACAATGACTAAACGTCAATATTGTGTTGCAAGTTCAAATGGTGTAGAAAGCACTGTTGTTGGATGGAATGATAATTTAGATTCAAGTGAGTTTACTTGCGATCAATCATCTTTTATGTGGACGGGTCAGCGCTGTTGTGGTGATGGTTTATATGAGACATATATTGACGGAAAATTAGGGTGCTATGTTGATAATATCATTGAGGAAAACACTGTGTTTTCATATACGAATTATTCGGTAAATACTGAACAATTTTTAGATGTTTTTTGTCCGGGTGATGTGTGTAGCTTATTAGTACCATTGGTTTCAGTAGATAGTGCAACTCCATCTCGATATCATATTACACAAACTTCAAATGATGTGAAAATTTATTTTAATGATACAAATAGTCTTCATAGTAATAAAAGCGATGCAACTATTCAAATTAAACCACTCAAACCTCAATTCATTTATGGAAATGAATACGAATTTGATGCTCAAACAAATTTATCTGTTGCAAAAGATAAGTATGGCTATTATTTTTGTGGTGATTTAAATCAAAATATGTTGGACACATTTGAAGGACATTCAGATAACTTAACTCCAGTTACTTCGTGTACGGTTGTAAATGATTATTTCTGTTCGAATCAAGGGTTTTGGTCAAAAAATGTTTCTGATGTCGAAGGAGAATATTTTCCATTGGCAACTAGTTCATCTGATTCTCGTTTACCGGTAAGAAATGCATCACAACGATTATTTCTTTCAGAAGATTTTGACGATCCGACATCTTCACAATGTTGTCCACATAATTCCTGTTGGCATGCAGGAAAATGTTTTGCAAACCAAGCTGATGTTTCTTTTGATGAAGTTATTGTAGATGGAGAGTTTGTTTCGGCAGCCGACGGACATCGTTGCATAAATGGAGTATGGGAAGAACAAAATCGACAAAGGGGTCTTCGTCAAAATGAATATGGTTTGTGTGAACGTGATGATCAGTGTTTTATCTCAAATACTATTTGGGATCCAATTCAACCAGGAACATGTATTGATAGTGGCGAATATTATCAAGACTATTATTGTCATAATGGAAGTTGGTCAACTCGAACAGTTTTAACTGCAGGGTTTTTGAAAAATTTTGCCGAAGTTGATCCAAGTTCACAATTCACGCTTCACTGTGATAATTTTGCAAATGTAATTAATTTTGATGCATCGACTGTAACACAAAATGAAACAACGTATGCTGATTTATTTGAAGGAAGTTTTTTTGAAATGGGAACACTTTCAGGAACAAAAACAGGCTTGTGTGATTTGGCAATTTCTCCAACTGATGTTGAAAATTGTGTGAATAATATGTGTGTTTTACAAAAAGATGATGTGTTTTATATCGGAACTTCCTTTAATCAAATTAACGATGATAATGGTGAATATTATACGCCAGAAGAAATATTCGATGAGTTATACGTTGATTTAGAATTAGATTGTCAAGGTACGCCTAATGATGATGGATTTATCGAATGTATTTCACAATTGGATAATATGGAGTGGTTATATCATGAGGAGTCTCGAATTATTCTTCATTCATTAGATGAAAGAACTTGGTTATCAACATCGTTAACTTCTCTTCAAAATTGGTTTAATTTATTTGTTGATTTTTTTCGTTCATCTCAAATAAGTCGTTTGATACCAGATGGTTCACTTATTCAGATACTGTATGAAAAACAATCAGGTTCAAATTTTCATGTAGCTGCGTATCGTGAAGAAGAAGGAAAAGCGCGTTCACCAAATCATAATTATGTCGTTAAATATGGTGAAAGCACAACAAATGTTGATACACTTCCGTTTATTTGTGAGAGTTTACAACGTTATAATGTTTTTCGAAAAAGAGATTTAGATATTAATGAAGACGTATTAACGTTAAGAGGGTGTGATACTTCTAATCCAACTGAAATTTTTGTTGATACAACAAGGGGTGATTCTTTAGAGGTTTGGTCTAGAATTACTGTTTCGCTTCGTGACTCAGAATGAAATTATTACAGATGAAAAAATCACAGATTTCTATGTTTCTTTTAATTGGTGTTTTATTATTGGGCGTTACAATCATAGTTTTAGTTCTTATTCCTTCTCAAGTTGATGAAGATTTTTTACAGCGACAAAGTACTGAATCTGCAAATGTCGACACGATTAAAACACTTATTCAATCCTGTGTTGAGACGAGTGCGGAAAATGTTTTGTTTCAAATAGGGATGCAAGGTGGTAGGTGGTATGAGGGAGAAAATGCAGATTCATCATTTTATTCTGTGGGTTTTCGGTATCAAGGTCAAATGCATAATGTTGGTTTTGGACTTACACGTAAACAAAATGAAATACCGCCACCGTATTATCCATCAAATATTCCGTCACAATCAGGTTATGGATACACGTTGGATTTTTTAAGACAAAATTTTTTTGGTGCGCGGTTATGGGGTCAAAATGAATTACCAAAATTATGTTCTCGTTTTGGTCCAAATAATCCGACAAATAATGCATCACGATATTCATGTGATGTTGGAACATATGGAAATCAAAATACCATTCAAGATATTTTACATCGTGAAATTCAACAAAAAATTTTTAGCTGTGTAACAAAAAGAGATGACGTTATAAGTGAAACTGTTGCATCTCTTATTCAAACAAGACAAGATGTTGAAGTATTATTAGGTGATACGACTGTTCGAGTTACATATTCAATAGATGGAAGTATTACGCAAAGTGAAAGTGTTATTGAAATTCCCGAAATCCAAGTAACATTACCAATAAGATTAAAACGAATATATAATTTAGCACATTATATGATTGAAAATGATTTGGTTGATGTTTCTTTTTTATTTTCTCAAAATTATAATGAAATTCAAAGTTGTCGGTATTTTAACACTTCATACTGTTGGGATGAGCATATGGATGTATCTATTATTCGAAATACTGGTGTTGATCATGTGAGAGGGTTTGATATTGTTGAAATAATTGATCGTGAATCATTAGTACTTGGAAACCCTTATAGATTTTTATTTGCTGTAGAAAATCGACGTCCGATGCTTGAATACATGGATTTTGATGGAACTGATACGCGTCCCACATTTGTTAGTGAAGAAGGACGTTCAGTTCGCTTTGAACCAATTGGATACGATCCCGATGGTGATTCTTTAACATATTCATATCAAGGATGGTTAGCAGAATACTTGAATAGTTCAACACCATATACTTTAGGCACTCATTGTGGGCAGATGAATCAATGTGCAAATGCAACTATTCCAATGAATGAAACAGGTCTGTTTGTATTAAATATTAGTGTTTTAGACTCATTTGAGTTGCGCGATTATCAGCCAATTTATATTAAAGTGTATGGAGAGGGAACAAATGTTTTTCAGTGGAATGACCCCGTTGGTTCTTGTCCTGCTCAAATACCTGATTATGAATTAGTTGTCTGTGAATCTGCAGATTGTGTGTGTGAAGAAGGTCAGTATTGTATTGACTCGCGTCCTCACGAAGACACATCGCTTGATTGTAAACCTGGTTCGAAATGTTGTACGTATAATAAAGATGCAAATTTTGAAATTATTTGTACAAGTGCCGAATGTTTTGGTACGTCTGATTCGGGTGATATTGATATTATGTGTGATAATGGTGCAGATTGTCGATTTAATACGACTATGAGCATAAGTGGCGTTTGTAAAAATACTGATTCAAATGTTGCAGGAGATACGATGTGTACATTAAGTAATATTGGTGGTATTAGTGGTTGTGATGATTTTGGCATAAGCTGTACTGATGTGTAATACTCTAACATGAACTGTTAATCACATCATACAATAATATTCAAACAGTGTTTCAAATAGAAAACTATTTAAAAAGAAAGACCGAAAATATGGGTAGGTGAATAGGGTTAGCGTGAATATTTTGCAAAAAAGTAGGTATTTGTATATAATTTATCTATTTTTCTTATTCAGTATTTCAATTTCTGTTGGCTTTGCGGATGAAACGAATCAAAGTAATTATGTGTGCTGTGTCAATCAAGAAGGTATGTTAGCAGATGATAATTTATTTTTGCCTGAATTAGATGATACGGAGTATTCGACACTTGATGAGGCATGTCAATTCGAAAATGGTGACGATTGGTTATCACTTGGCGCAGGAACTTTTTGTATCCCTCAAACTGATACAGGAACAACTAATGATGATGTGGTAACATTTGATGGCTGTTGTTGCGGTGCTCAAGGTGGCTCGTTCGCAGTTAAAGGTTTTAGTGGAACAACTGCTCAAAATATTTGTGAAAGTAAAGACGGAACTTTTGATTCGGCAGGTTCTCAATTAACATATTCTAATAGGGGGCAGTGTTCTGCAATTTGTAATGGAAATAGCGATCCAGGTAATTCTAGTGCTGAATCCTGTTCAGTGCAAGGTGGGCAATGGTGTGACAATGCTGATTCAGAATACATATTAGACGGTCCATTTAGTGATGAAGACAATCAAGTTGGAAAGGTTTGTGCAACACAATGTAGTGGTGGTGATTATGATCCAATTGAAGACGACGGCACAACGTGTGTAGATAGACCTGATACAACAGAGTGTCCGGTCGCATGTAAAACCGGAAACCCTCTTAGTATACCTTTGTCAAATGAAAACTATGTTTGTTGTACTGGTTCAACATCGGATGTTGCGTGTGCTTCAAATACGGGTCCGTCTGTAACTTCTTGTATTTTAGATCAAACTCATTCTTCTTGTAGTGGAGTAATTTCAGGAGAAGTTACTGTTCCGCCTTCATTGCGTGAAACATTTTTACGAGTTCAAGTATCAGTAAATACAAGCGGTAATACGCATACTCGAACTGTTGGTGTAACTCCAAATGGTGAGTACGAAGTTCGAGGTTTAGTTACAATCATAAATAATCAGCCTGTTGATTATGTGGTGCGATTAATCCCAATTGACTCAGTTCAACTTAATATAACGCCAACTCGACACAGTGTGACTTTAAGTGAAACGAATTCTGAAGAGACGGACATTGATTTTACTATTGGTGAGCCAACATATATTACAATAAGTGGTCTTATTACAAATTCAATTGATAATGTGCCAATAAGTAATGCGTGGATATTTTTAGCACAAACAGTAAATCGTGCAACTGCAAATTCACAAGGTGAATATACTATTGAAAAAGTTTTGCCTAATAAAGACTACACGTATCGTGCAGGATACGCTGGATTTATTCCAGACCAAGCTTCTATAAGCGTGGTTAGTTCTAATAAAACATTAAATGTTGAGTTAGACCAAATTCAATGTCAAAATAACATACCCCCTCCAAGTATTAGTGACGTTTCACACACAAGGGGTGAGCTTGGATTAAATTTTTCAATAAGTGCAAATTGTTTGGATGAATTAAACGATTTTCGTGTTCTTCGTAAAGGCGGTGATAGTTCAAGTTTTTTTCAAATAAACTCGAATCTTCATAAAAATTCACAATATTTCTTTGATGATGATGATCTTGAGTGGGATACTGATTATGTATATATATTACAAGCAAAATATGACGATCAACTTGTAAATTCGTCAGAATTTGAAGTTTTGAGTGGAAATGAGGAGTGTGAGGGACAAACCAATAATGACCATTTTTGTTCTGAAAATGACGGGTTTTCGTGTACTGATGATAATAGAATGCAAGAACGGGTTTTGTGCGATTCAGATGAAAATTTATATTGTCAAACATTTAAAGATGGCGAATCTTTAGTAAGCGGTTGCTATCAAATTGATGGATGTATGCAAGAACTTCGAAGTGTAAATCCTTTTGGTATTGTGACAAAAGACCAATGTGAAGATGACGAAAGTTCTTCTGATCGTGTTTGTTATTTTGATAAAGAAGATAAGAGTTATGACACTTGTAAGACGTGTAAACCAGAAATGACGTGTTTTCAGTATCAAACAGAATCTGCGTGTACTAGTAATGTCTGCTCAGCAGATTTAGGTTCTGGTTGTAATTGGGTTGATGCGCCAGGTCAAACAGGACTTGGATATTGTGTTGATGCTGAAGAACCAATTTGTGAGCAGTGCGCTGATGACGAAAGTTCTTTATTTGGATTTTGTGATAATGATACATGTTTTCAATTAGGAACACTTGGTTCGGGCGAAACGGATGAAAATGCATGCTATTATAACTCACAGAATTTTGAATGTCTAAATTGTGATGTTGCAACTTGTTATGATTATGATACTGAAGCTTCTTGTGAAGAAGCAGGTAATTTAGACATTGACCCATTCACAAATAAAATTACGCCAGGTGATCAATGCGGTGTGAATACAGGTAATGTGTTAGGGGCGTGTCGTTGGGTAAGTAATGAATGTGTTCGTGATTTTAAAGAAACGGGCGGTGATGATTGTGCGGGTTTAACAGGCGATAACTTAAAAAATTGTAAAAAAGACAGAACACCTCCAATAACATTTGCAGTTGTTCCTTCTTTTGGTAATCCAAACAATGCACAGATGACATTTCAATTTATCGCAATAGATAAAGATTCAACAGTTGAAGGGAACCAGGTAAATCAAACTCGGTTTTGTATAGATCAAGGAGAAAAAGAACAAGGTAAATGTGGAACTGCAGAAAATTTTGCAATAGCACCAAATGGTCAATTCACTTTAACAAATACATCTATGACATTTGACGATTTACATTTAACTATTGAAGATGGTACTAATGTATTATACTATTATTCGATTGATTCGGCAAAGAATTATGAAATTGTAAAAACACAGAATTTTACAGTTTTTATTAATCAACCAACGATATCAAATATTCACACTGAAGTAATTCCGGGACAATTACAAAACGGACAGTATCGTTCTGATATACAGGTTGATTTTAATACGGATAGATTAACTCAGTGTAGTGTGGGCGTCGTTGGTTGTGAAGAAACAAACTCGTGTCCTTCTAAAAACGCACAATCATCATCTGATTTTCTTCGAACTCACACATTATTTGTAGAATCAATCGTAGATGGTTCTCACCAATTAAAAATAAGTTGTAATGATAAATATGGTAATAATGCAACTAAAACAACGAATATTATTGCAAATGCTGATTCGCGAATTTATGATATGAGTCCATCTGGTCCAATTGATACAAACAGTTTTGATATTGAATTATCAACCGTTCAGCAAGTTGATTGTCGATATACAAATGAAGAATCTGAAGTTGATAATCCTCTAAATCCAACAATGTCGTCCTCATCACAAGGTTTAGGTTTTGAACATAAAATACCTTTATCAGATGTATCTGATGGAACATACGCATATTATGTAAAATGTAATTTTGACAATCCTGCCTATACAACAATTCAGTTTACAGTTGATACCCAAAAACCAACTGCTCGTGCAACAACTCCGAATGGTCAAGATTTTGAATTTGATACGTGGATTGCAGCAAGTCGTTTGATGCTTCATTGTGATGATGAACCCGAAGGTGGTTTTGGTTGTGAAGGAATAAGGTATTGTACAACGAGTGCGCAATTTTTTACTGACAATGATTGCACCCCAGATTCATCTTTACAAAGCGGTGAAAGCATACCAATCCCAGAAAATTCAATTCGGTTGTGTTATTATGCGCAAGAAAACACAATAAATGGTTTAGGTGCAAGACGTTCAGACACTGTGTGTGGCAATATTTTAACAAATAATGAGTTACCGAATATAGTTTTAGATCCGATAATATATCGAACAAATTTAAATTCAATTGATGTATCAGGTTCGGTTTTTCCTATTACATTTCGTAAAGATTCGGTTAGTTTAAGTGAAAATTCTCGTGAAGCTACATTAGAAGATGCGGGTGACTTGCAAAATCTGTGGATTTCAGGAGACATCTCTGTTGAATATGATTTAACTAAAGAACCAGTTGTTGAAATTCGTACAAGGTATATTCAAGCTTCAAATGTGTATTATGCGCTTGTAATTGATGCGAGCGATCCAGAAAATCCAGTGTATCGTTTTATTCGAAATGATGGTAATTCGGGAGAAACAATAATACTTGCTGATCAACCCTATCCTGCAAATTCAAAACAAGAAATTCCGTTTGAAATTCGTCATCAAGAGGAGAATAGCATATTTATCACGCTTGATTCCGAAGAACATTCAGTAACTGATGGTAATATACAAAACGGGGTAATACATTTTGATGTGGTTGATAATGCTCAAACTGCAGAAGTTACTGTGAAAAATATTGAACTTGCAGATTTAGATGCTGATATGAAAACTTTTATTGATATTGATGTCAGTGAAAGTGGTTCTCAATCAGATCCGTTGCAAATAAGTGAAGAAACAAGCCCGCCGTCTTTTGATTTTACTATTCCATTAACAGATGGTGATATAGCCCATGGTCAAGAATATGAGTTAACATTTAGAGGGAGAGATGAAGTAGGTCGTCAAACTGGACCAATAACAAAAACAGTTGTAATTGATTTACAAGGTCCTGTAATTGAAAATTTAAATTTCGTTCCTGCACAAGAACAAGAAACTAATAATTTTATCGAATACAGACAAAACGCAATTATGAGTTTTGATTACAGCGAGGATTCAGAGTTTGAAGGTGCAGAATTTACTTTATATGGAACAACTTTTGAGTTAACAAATGCATCTGATAATTCAGTAGTTGAATTTATTAATTTACATAATATTCCATTAGGTAAACACGATATCAACATCAGTGCAGTTGATAGTTTTGGCAATGTCGAACATACTTTTTTTCCAAATGCACTTTTTATTAATACGACTAATGATTCGTTGATAATTGACCCTGCTGATCCTAGTCCGAATCCAAATCCAAATCCAGATCCCGATCCAACTCCTCCTGGTCCGAATCCTACAGGTCCAGGTCCGGATCCTAACGATCCTGATCCTAATCCGGGCGATGGCCCGGGCGGTCCGGGTGAAGGCACTATTGATGATGATGGGACAACACACGTAAACGTACCAAATCCGTCGTTGCGAATTAGAACACAAAATTATTATGAATGTACATTTACATATACGGATGAAGATGGAATCGAACGGGTTGATGATTTTACTTTAATAGATGAAGATGAAGGGTTATTTGAAGTAGACTTATCACATAATTTACCAAATGAACAACGTGCAGAAGTTCTTTCAAATGGTGTAGTCTTTTGTACAAATCCAACTGAAACAGAACAAAATACTTCATTAGAAATGCCAATTGTTGTTGATAGATATTCGCCGACCATTGCGGTTTTATCTCAAGATCCAACAACAATATTACGAAGTTATACTCGTGATTCTAAAATATACGATTCTCGTTTGTCTGGTTTACCAATCGATGTATTTGCAGACGAACCTGTTATTTGTAAATTTAGCGAATCAAATCAACCTTATTCACAAATGAGTTCATTTTTTCCAAATACAGCAAATAACAACTTCGCCTTATCAACAAGTATTGAACAACAAGCAAGTTCTTCTGCTGCAAACTTTAATTATTATGTATCATGTGTTGATCGTGCTGGAAATGCGGGATATTCTAAACAAATCCAATTTGAGTATGACCCTCAAGGTGAATTAATTTTAGGTGAAGTTTCACCAATTGGAGATACAAATATTGCGCAACCAACTATTCAAGCTCGAGTTATCCGTGATGATTATACTTGTAATTTACGTTTTGATGGCGGAGCATCTACTTTGCCTTCGTCAAATACAGATGGTCTGTTAAAATGGGCTTTACCAAGCAACTATGCTGATAAAGAATATACGTATGAAATAATATGTGAATCAAATACTTATCCGGGTGGAAACTTTGATTATTCTTTAATAATTGATACGCAAGATCCTGAACTTGAAATACTCACAGATGTTCCACGAAATACAAATAATTCAGTTTTAGATGTACAACTTTCGGCATCCGAAAAAGGCCAATTGCACATAAGAAATCCGTCTTTGGTATATGTACAAAATATAACGCAAGGTACACATACGGTAAAAGTTCCACTAACTGTAGGTGATAATAAGTTAGACTTTATTTTAACAGATGGTGCAGGAAATAGCGATATTCAAACCGTGCGAGTTCAAAATATGAATGAATTAGAACAGGTCTCTTTTGGTGATAATTTATCCGGTTCAATAGCAAGAAAAATTTCAAGTATATCTGTTGAAACTCCTTCTGATCTGGGGTCTGCAACACTAAGAATTACTCGTTTAGGTGATGGGGAAACTGAAGAGTTTTCAAGCTCATATCCGTATAGTTTTTCAGTTGAATCATTTACAAATAGAAATGGAGTTTATAATGCCGAAGTTGATATCAATTCACAATTACGTGCTCGTTCATCTTTTGAAATTGATACCTTTGCAGAAAATCATATTATTACTCAACCCGATAAACAATTTATTTTTAGTTTATCAGAAGTAACAGGTTCTTTGAATTATCGAAGTTTAATATTACCTGATGATGTTCAAATTCAAGTTGGTTCAGCCAATGCTGTGGTTGACCGTGACAGACAACTTGTTTCTGGAACAGGTTCATTTACTCAGGGCGAACAATTTGTCACGATCCAATCAGTTAATGAAATAGGACATACCTCAAGTGTTTCAAAATTAATTTATTATAACTTGTATGGTCCAAGAGCGACATCGATTCGTATATTGGGTAATACAAACGATGATCGAAAAGTATCATCACCAATTCCTAAGTTTGAAGTACAATGGGATAGTCCTGCAAAAATACGTGATGTATATATAACGTCTTCGTCAAATCAAAGATTATCATTGGTTAAAGACTACAGTGATGATGTTTATTATACAGACCTTGTTTTTACATTAGATGGTGAACTCATACAAGAAGGTTCATATACATTTGAAGTACAAGGCGAAAATCGTTTTGGTATAAGTGGTAATAGTCAGAAATTTAATTTTGAATTTGAACGAGGAGAGTTACAAATTGAATTTACAAATCCGTCATTTGCAATTTCTCCAACAAAAGACACACAACTTATTTTAGAAACGGATCGAAATGCAAATTGTTATTGGTCAAATGTACAACCAACATCAATTGAGCAAATGAACAATTTTAGTACAACTGGTCAAAATGTTCATATTCATAATTATTCAATACCAACAAGAGATAGAGATTTCCCATTTTATTTTGTATGTGAAGATTTCTTAGGAGAAAATAATTTAGATAATCCTATTTTTCAAAATATCCGATGGGATTCAACAAAGCCAACAATTGATTCACTCCAACTTGATCATTCTGATAATGGTGTATATACCAAAAAAGATCGTAATCCAACATTAATAGCTCAAACAAATGAACCTTCAATCTGTCGATATTCCACAGATGCAACTCTATCATTTTCCCAAATGATTCAGATGAGTGATGAAACAGAAATAAACACAACAAATCAAGATACTATTGGTCCACTACGTGATCAGACTGATTTCACATATTATGTAAAATGTCAAAATGGTGCAGAATTAGTATCTGATAGTAAATCAATTTCGTTTACAGTTGATACAAATAAACAATCAACACTATTCATAAAATATCCGACTACTTCAAATACAACATTACAGCAAATTGTCGTTGAATCAACACAACCTGTTTCACTTCAAACATGTACGTATGAATTAAATAATGATGGAGTTTCAAGAGACTTTGAGCAAATCTCACAAGATAAATTAACACTTTCCAGTCAAGCAAGAGTATTTAATGAAGGAACAAATACAATAGGTGTTGAATGTTTTATTGATGGAAAACTAACAACACAAACAAAAGAATTTATTGTTGACGTTACCCCTCCAGAATTCATAGAAATCAAAACTCCTTCGGTTGTTTCGCGAGATGATCGATTAGAAGCGCAATTTAAATTTAGAGATAATGAGTCGGCAATTATTGCGTATGATTATGCAATTGGAACAACACCATTTGGTGTTAGCGGAGATAGTTGGTTTTCAATTGAATCAGACACATCAACTCGAGCTGGTGTTACGGTTAGAGATTTATCTTTAGAAGATGGTGAGACGTACTATTGGTCAGTTCGAGCAATAAATCGGGCAGATTTAACATCGCAATATTATAGTTCAAATGGAACAGTTGTTGAAATTCGCAATAACACTTCTCAACCTCCATCTACCTCACAAAATGATCATTGTACAAATGGTATACAAGATGAGGATGAAAGCGATATTGACTGTGGTGGTTCTTGTAAAGCATGTAGTATTGGAAGTAATTGTAGTTTTGATAGTGACTGTGAAAATAATGGATTTTGTATTGAAAAAGATGCTTCAGGGATTGGATATTGTTCTGCTGAACGTTGTCCACCTGGTTCGACAGATGAGATTTGTCAACAACAAATTGAAGAACCTGTACGGGCTGAACCCGAACCCGAACCTCAACCAGAGCCACAACAACAGGTAGATGTCACAAATGAGAACGAAAGTTCAGGATTCAATATTTGGTTGCTTTTATTATTAATACTCTTAGTTCTCATATTACTTGGCGGAGGAGCGGGATATTATGTAACTGAGCAGAAGAAAAAAGAAACAAAAACAAGTTCAACAAATCATCAAAGAACTCAACCGCAACAATCAATGAGACCTTTATATCAAAATCAACAACCACAATCAAACTCAAAAGATAGATTAAAATTTGTTCTTGCAAAAAAACTCAAAGAAGCAAGAGAAAAAAATGGAAGTCTTGATTCAGATAAAGCATCAGTATTTTCAGCCTTTGATGATGAAAAAGCAACTTCCACAAAATCTGTAAATAAGAAAGATGTAAAAAGTGATGTCAAATCTAAAGACGAACCAGATGATTTAAAAACTCAATCATCAAAAGATGAATATAAACCAAAAATAGGAACAATATCAAAAGATTCAAGTTCATCAAATAGTTCGCAATCAGCTTCGCAAGATAGTTTAGATAGATTACGTGTTTTCATTAAATCAGAACAAAATGGTTCTTCGGCAAAATCACTTCCTAATTATGATGATAAATCTGATGCATTGAAACGACTTCGACAGTTTTCTCAAAAATCAAAACAAACAAGAACTTCGTCGAGTCCGATTTATTCTCCAACATCACGTTTAGCATCAAAACCTGTAGCTATTCAATCAAATATAAAACCATTTTCAGAACAGAAAAAAACATCAAGTGTGCAAAAGAAAACATCAACATCGCTTCAAAGACCAATGACTAAAAAATCATCAACATCAAAAGTAGTTAAAAAGACTGTTCGAAAAACACCTTCAAAAAAAACTGTAACAAAATCCGCACAATCCAAAAAGTCATCATCAAAAAAATCAACCACAAAAAAAACATCAAAGAAGAAGTAAAGGTATATCTTTATGAGACGAATTATCCAACAAAAAAAAGGGTTTGATTCCACACAGATGTTAATCTACGTTGTATCTATTGTAGTATTAGGTTTTGTACTTTTATTTGGTTTTCGTGCAATTACGACATTTGATTCAAGTCAACAAGATGTGATTAAAGCACAGTTTCAAACGGAGTTTTCATCTCTTGTAGAACGAGTTTCAACAGACCATGGTCGAGTTGATTTTTTTACTGTTCGTCTGCCGTCTCAATATAGAGAAATTTGTTTTGTTGATGTAAATGAAGATTCGCCCAGTTCTTGTCCAACTGAAAATCTTACGCAAACAATTTGTGATGATTGGAAGGATTTTTATGAAAATGATGATTTAGAAAAACAAAACGTTTTTTTTATAGATACAAACGGATTTGTGGTCGATACTGATTTTATATCACAAACTCGTATTAAAAGTCCACATTATTTTTGTGTAACTAATCGAGACAATGAAATCCGACTTGAGAGTCAACGACGTGATGTATTTATATCGTTAGCAGAATGATTCTGATGAATAAAAAAGGGGATACAATTCCATTTCAATGGATTTTTATTGGTATTGGTGGAGTTTTTATTATTTTTATATTTACAATGTTTATTAGTTCGGGAATAGAGTCAAGTCAAGTTAAACTTGATACGAATGTATTATTACATTTTAACACAATCTTTTCAACACTTGCAACAAGTGAGATGACACAAGCACCTATCAAATTAAATAGGGGAACAGAATTACGATTCATGTGTGAAATTGTTGATGAACAAGAAAAGTTAGTTGTCTCAGATTTTCAAATAAGTGGGGGTAAGGCTGATAGATCTTTAAATCATATGATTGCATATTCAAATGAAAAAATTTATGGTACTCAACTTTTTACAAAAACAGAAAATATTGCTCTTCCATTTACAGTATCATCTGCTCTCTATGTTTCTGATTCATCAACTCGTTATATATTATATTATAATTATATAAGTACTGATGCTCCTGGAAATGAGAAACGCCGTCAAAAAATGGAAGAAATTAAAAAACTTCTTCCCAATAATAGTAGTGTTGTAATTACACATGATTTTAGTGAAGGCGGATATCGTGCATTTGAAAAATTAGTTATCATAACATTAAACGGTGGCCAACTTGCAATTGATAATGATGAACGGAGTTCAGTATCTACAAATCGTGGTTTTGTTCCTGATTATTTTCGAAATGCAGAACAACTTGTTCATGTTAATATAATACCAGACGAAGATGAAGAAATATATTCAAAAGGTGTTGTCCAATTTAAACGTCTGAATCCTGAAGCACAAAGACTTCAATTTGAAACAACATCAAACCGAGTTAATTATATTAACAGAGGTATGTTGGCAGGGGCATTATTAAGTCCATCTAAAGAATTTTATGATTGTAATTTTATTAAAACACTCGACCATATTCAAATAATGGCATTAGTATTGGCTGAAAAAGCAGACAGTCTTGAGCAAAATCCGCGATTAAACCAATGTTCAACCACATATTCTACAATGAAAAATGAATTAGATGATTATGCAGAAAAAATAGGTTCAGTTACTGATATATCAGGTTTGGGTGTGTTTGAATTTGAAAATTTCATTGATAATATTGAAAATTATAATCGACGTTTAGATTTGAATTCCTGCCCACTCATATACTAATACAAGACTAAAATGAAAAAAGCCCAAATTAAAATGTTTGAAAGTATTGGCGTATTACTTGTATTTTTTTTCCTTGTGGGTTTTGGGTTACAGTTTTACACAAACATTCAATTACAAGATTTAGATAGAGCAAAAAAAGAATTTTCAGAAGTAACAAGTATTGAAATTGCAAGTAAAATCACAAATTTTCCATCTTTATATTGTTCAGAACATAATGTACGAAAAACATCTTGTATTGATATTGAAAAAGCAACTATTTGGCAGGATAAAATTAGTGAAGTTGAAGGATTTCAATCTTTTATTATTAATGAATTACCCCCATCAACATTATTTTTAAATCAGATGTATCCAACAAAACAACAATGGGTATTATATAATGATACGCCGCAGTTTACGAATGAATCTCGTGTAACATATATTGATACCGTTATTCCTGTAACACTTTTTAATTCAACATCCCGTTTACATAATTTTGGTGTATTAGTAGTGAGGTTATATCAATGAAAGCACAATCTGAAATTATGGGGCTTGCAATGGTTATGGTATTAGTCGCATTTGGTTTGGTCTTTATAGTCTCATTTATTGTGTTAACTGATGATGGCGATATTCGAGGCGATTTTATTGATAAACAAATGGCAGTAAATATTAATAATGCAATCTTAGATACAAATACTCAATGTCGCGGTAATACGGTTAGGCGTTTATTAGTTGACTGTGTAGATAGTCGAAATGTTATTTGTTCGGCGGGCGTAAATTCGTGTGATTTTTTATTTGAAAATGGTACACAAGACCAAGGTGTCATTCCGTATCTATTAAACGAAACACTTGATCAATTTGGATATACGTATTATTATAAAAGCTATGTGCGTAATTCTGCAGCCCAAACAACATCGTTACACGACATTATTGGAAATGTAAATCGATGTCCAAGAAGTCAAATCCCGGGTATTTTCTTTTTACCAACTCAACAAGGAGATTTATTTTTAGAATTATATATTTGTGAATAATGATTACTGAATTGTTTTAATCATTTTTTGCAAAACTCCCCATAACAATTAAAGGAAATGCAATTGTCGCATCACAATATATTTTGACATTTGGCGTATGAATTTTAACTTTAGCCCAAGATTTTGCTTCTTCAATATTTCCGCCCGAATCTGAACCATCATACCCTTGTGCAGTTGAAATATAAATCGTATAATCAAATCCTTCTTTAAAGATGTTTGCGTTTAAGATATAGTGTTTTGCAATCCCGCCTCCTAATACAATACCACCTGTTTTTTCTTGTTGGAGTGTATAATCAATGATTTTTTTATGGTCACCAGCCACATCGATAACAAATTCAGGATTTTTTTGTTTGAAATAATATGCAAAATCTCCGATTGCGCCGTCAATAATACCTGGACAAAATATAGGTATATTATTTTTATACGCCCAATATAAATAGGATGATTGGTAATCATAATTTTGCGTTTTTAGTTGTTTTCCGATTTCAATTGCAATTTGTGAGGGAGTAGTTGGGACTCCAGTTTTTTGTTGATTAGTAAATACATTTTCAAACACTTTTTGCATAAATAATTCTAATTGTGCATATTGTTCATTTGTCGCATAAATGTTTCCAATTCGCCCAATACCTTCATCAAAAAGAGATGTTCCAGAAACTGCAAACTGTCCAAGTCTAAATGGAGTCATAGACTTTAGCGCATCTTCTTCAATACCGCCTGCTGCAGTACAAAAGACTTGTATTTTTTGTTCTTTGATAAGATATGCGATGATATCTCGTAGACCGCTTGAAATAATGTTTGATGTGCAGGAAAGATAAATACTTGCATTTTCGCGAATCATAGATTGAACTAACACAATTGCTTTTGAAAGTTCGCTTGCTTGAAAACCTGTTGTTGCAAAAGAATCGAGGAGTTCTTCGGTTGTAATTTTTTGTGTGAAATCTGCACCTTTAATTTTTGGTAAGGAGGATAAATCCGCTGATTTTTTTAAATGATAGTATAATTGTTTTTCTTGTTTTTTGTGCGTCATTAACATCAGTAATGTGTTTTAATTTTTAAATGTATAGATGTTTTTTTGTATTGGCTATGTTCAAAATCTCAATAATGTATGAAAAGAAGGCTGACCTCACTTGCGCATTTACTATTCAGAGCTTGCATAAATCAGCTCATGTTAGTATCTTGAGCCAAAGTAAAACAGAGTTTTACAAGTTTTCAAAGAATATCTTTGAAACTAAGGTGCTTTTCATTCTCAAATGGACTTTTTGAACAGAGCCTTTCATATCTGAACTTTTATAAAGAGGTTATTTTTGCGGTTATACTTTATGAATAATAGATTATTCCAATCTTTTCGAGATTTACGTCAAAAAGGTTACTCAAATGATAAAATCATTTCAAAATTAGAAGAAAATGGCGAAAATTTGAGTGAAATTTTTAAAGTAGTAGAAATATTAGATACTCAAAGACCACATAATGTAGAATTACGAGGAAAAAAGAGAATGGAACCGACAAACCCGATGAATTTTCAGCCACAAAGTATGAATCAAAATATGCCTCCCCCTTCAATGGGAATGCCACCAAATGATTTTGGTAATTCTGGTTCTCAACAAGATGATGCGGGCGATTTAACTCAAATTGAAGAGCTTATTGAAGCTGTTATTGATGAGAAATGGAAAGAAATTGAGCGAAATATTATGAAAATTGTTTCTTGGAAAGATAAGATTGAACAACGAATATCTCAAATGGAGCAGAATTTAACTGATTTACGCTCAGATTATGACGGTTTACAAAAAGCAATTATTGGAAAAGTTGGTGATTATGACAAGAATGTTTTAGAAGTTGGAACACAATTAAAAGCTATGGAAAAAGCATTTTCTGAAGTATTACCTCAATTTACACGCAATATTAATGATTTAAATCGTATAACACAACGAGTAAAAAGCCAAGAAGAGTAAGTGTGAAGATATATTTTAGGAGATTTAATTCAAATCCTGTTTTTCATATAAAATAAGAGTAAGGCCCCTGAAATCCTAAGAAAACTTTATAAATTGTTCAGATGTTCTCTGTAGATATAGTCCCGTAGTGTAGCGGCCAATCATATCTGGTTTTGGTCCAGGTGACCTCGGTTCAAATCCGAGCGGGACTATTTTTCTTAAATTGCGCTCAAATTTGAACACTAAACATTTATAAAATAGAATTAATTTGTTTTTGATATGAAAATTGTATCTTGGAATGTGAATGGAATTCGGGCAATATTACAAAAAAATTTCATAGAGTATGCAAAACAAGAAGATGCAGACATCTTATGTTTACAAGAAACAAAAGCACACCCTGAACAAGTTGATTTAACATTATTTGAATATAAATATAAGTATTGGAATTCGGCAAAAGATAAGAAAGGTTATAGTGGTGTTGCATTATTTTCTAAAGTTAAACCAATTCAAGTAATCTACGACATAGGTATTGAAGAACATGACCGAGAAGGTCGTATTATTACGGCTGAATTTGACAATCATTTTGTCTTATCAGTGTATACACCAAATTCTAAACGAGGTTTGCTCCGCTTAAATTATCGACAAATTTGGGACAAGGATTTTTGCGCATACGTTAAACGTTTAGAAAAACATAAACCTGTTATAATTTGCGGTGATTTAAATGTTGCACATACTGAAATTGACTTGAAAAATCCAGAGTCAAATACAAAAAACGCAGGATTTACACCAGAAGAACGACAAGGATTCTCACAATTACTTGATTCTGGGTTTATTGATACATTTCGAAAACTCTATCCGGATGAAATAAAATATTCTTGGTGGAGTTATATGTTTTTTGCACGACAAAA
>CAZUXP010000015.1:0-32882 GCA_964624275.1 uncultured Methanosarcinales archaeon | reverse complement strand
ATTCACCTTTTTTTCTTTGTTGTGCAATATCTCGTACACTAAGGTCTTCAAAATCTCCATCATGATAAGTCCAGTATGTGTTCATAGTATTCGTTTTTTCCTCATTATTCGTATTCCCTGAATTCAAAGTTTTCATCCATCCAACCAATGATGGGAGTTCCATATTTCAAAGCTGCAAATCTCTCTCGTTGTTCATGTACATCTTTGGTATTAACTCCTGCAGGAATATATAATCTTCCAGGAATTCCTTGAATCATTGGAATAATTGTTTCATATGTCACTCGTCTAGCATCTAAAGGTAATTTTGAAAATTCACTCATTGATTCTGACCCATACATTTCATAAACCAATTC
Organism: uncultured Methanosarcinales archaeon; assembly: GCA_964624275.1. Taxonomy (GTDB): domain Archaea; phylum Nanobdellota; class Nanobdellia; order Woesearchaeales; family DATGWN01; genus CAZUXP01. The sequence continues at coordinate 32,529 of CAZUXP010000015.1, read as the reverse complement.
AGCTATTTTCTCATCAAAAGGATAATTTTCCAATGGTGTACATTTCTGACAAGGACTAAATCCTAAATGAATTAATTCTTCTAATCCTTCATCTCCAATTGCTACAATTACTTCACTTGTACTTTTTGGACCTACATTTCCAACTGGACAATCATAATTTCCAAAGACTCCTGTACTTAATCTTCCAGAAAAAATGGGTTCACCTTCCTTTCTAAAATTCAGAATATTTCGTACACTAGTTTCTTCAAAATTCCCAGTATGATAAGTCCAGTATGTGTTCATAGTATATTCTTTTAATTACATAACTTTTTGTAAAGCTTTAATTGTTTCTTCAAGTGTTGGAACAACTATTCCCGTACGTTTTGCAACTTCTTTTCCCCAATCTGGTTGAACTGAATCTCGCCATAAATATATGAGGTTTGGCGATGGTTTTGCACCCCAAGAAGATCTTATTCTTTCATAAAATATTCCAGCTTCAAGACCTGCTCCTGAAAATGGAAATTCAGGTACATAAACAACCATCGAACTCGATCTTTCAATTGCTTGCCCATTTGTAACAAACCAATCACCATTTTGATGATCTTCAGGGTCGTATAGTTGCTTTGTTGGAAATGCTTTTTTGAGTTCGCTCTTCCAAGGAACTTCAGAATACTGTTCCCAAGGTCCTGATAAAAACAGGTCATATCTTTTTTGTTCTTGTTGTTTTTCTATCATTTTAGATTCCATTCCCCATCAATAGTATTAATTCCTTGTGTTGTTCCTGTATCATATATTGTCATATTTCGCGCAAGCCAACCACTTGGTCCGCCTTTTGCATAAAAAATATCACGTGGTACATGTGTTCCAACTATGTGAGCATACCGATAATCTTCAGGACTGTGAGAATGTCCGACAATGCTTTTTCCATACATGTGCTCACGCTGTTTTAAACTCCCTCGCGAACCATTTCCACCCTGATGTCCGTGCTGACCTAATTCATAACCTTTTACTCGAAAACTTTCCCCTGGTTTTAAGAATTTTACATGAGATGGGAATTTATGTCCGACCAATTTCATTCCTTCTTCAACAGGGTCCGCTCCTTGAGCATATGCTTGCGCTAATTTAAATCCTAGTTCTGCATTAGATGGATCACGCATAAATCTTCCTTCATCAAGCCACCTATCTAAGAAATTATGATGATTTGCAGGATCTATTACGAGAAGTTTATGCAATCCTGACAGTTTCATAATATCTTTTCCACAACCAATTAGTTCCTGTTCGAGTTTTAAGTGACCTTTATGCACACCTTGTCTGATTTGTTGATAAATAAATTCTTTTTGCACGTAAGGATTCACACTGTGACCATCAAATATATCGTGTAACACACCAACTTCTGGTTGTAAATATCTTGCTTGTTCAAAACTTGCATCATAATTTTGTTTGAGTCCTACACCATGATGCCAATCACCATATATGAGCGCTTTACACTTAGCATCACGAATTGTATTTCCATCATATGCAACTCCTAAATCAACAAACTCTCCTTTATTATTTGCATGTAAATGACGAATATGATATCGTTGGCTATTAATAACTTGCACAAGTATTGCACCATACATATGATTATCTTTTGCAATTAATCCTAATCTTTGTCTTTCTGCAGCAGAATCAGTTGATGAGGCATAATTAGGCAAAGTTACTGCCCCAGTAGTAGTAAGAAATTTTGGTTGTTTACTTGGAACTGTTGGTACTGTTTTGAATCGAATTTGAGGACTTTCAAATATAACTGATTTTCCGTCTCTTACAACATGAGCCATTCCTGTTGCAGGATCAATCATTTGAGGACGAATTCTTCTGTGTTGTGCTTTAATTGAATTATTGTAGTGAAATTCTTTATCAATAATTGTAAAACCACTAAATGCAGAATGTAAATCTCTTTCTGAAGCATCCTGACCAAATGTTGGAATAATATGAATATCTTCTACATTATTATCGTTTGCATACCGTTCTAATCCTTCTAAAAATCGCTTATGTGGCCTAACACATGCTTGAGCTGTTGTCACAATATATTGCTGAAAATTATTTTTTTTAGAACGTTTTTTATTTTTACCCATGTATATCCCCTACTAATATTTTTACAACACAAGACATATATATTTGTGCTCACAAAAATATATAGCAAAATATGGAATTATATAGCGATATGTACAGATATGAAACATAGTATATAATTAGTTGTTATTTCAGAATAAATACGAATTTTTTGTAGAAATATTTTTACTCACCATCATTTTTCACCACATATTCTGTAAAATCATTTATAACATTTTGAGGACTGTTAACGGTCATAAAACCAGCTGCAGTTTTGTGTCCCCCACCACCATAATTTTGTGCAAACCTATTCACATCTACATATGAACTCCTAACAGAACCCCTTAACTTTTTATCCCACTCATAACACCAAATAAAATGTTTTGCTTCGTATATTTGTGTTAGATATTGAAGTGCTTGTTTTGCATCAATGAACGGAATTTCAGACATTTTCTGTTTGTTAACATAAAGAGAAAGTATTTCATTTTTTATATTAGGATGTAAAGATAAAAGCCATTTGTTTTGCGGAGGTGTAATACCAACAAAAGAATTCACAAATACTGGGTTATATGAATCACAAATTTCGTCTAAATCCCTTATATCCAATAGTGCCTGTGTTCTTTTTGCTAAATCGCCAAACTGTCCAAAACCAGTGTCAGTTATTGCACCCATCAAAAAAGCTTTTGCGACATGTTTTGGTATTGGTATATTTAGATTTTGTAATTCTCTAAATACAAGGCCAGCGCAACTTGACCAATCTTTCACAAATGTTTCATCACTAAATTCTGCATGATTTATATGATGATCAATGGCAATGCTTGGTTGCTGATATATTTGCGTCATACGTTTGTGTGTGGTGTCAGGATATACATGTAAGTGAGCATTTGTAAAAGAATACGCTACTTCTTTTGCAAATTCGCTTGTTGCAAGCTTTCCTGCAAGACTGTCAAGACACATAACTTGAGATTTTTCAGGAAATAATCGACTTAATCCAACACATGTGGCAAGACTGTCTCCATCTGTTGCATTGTGCGTATAAAAATTAATTGAGTTTGCAGTTAAAATTCGTTCATATATTTGGAAAAATGGTACGTGAGTCATCGTAATTTACCATAAAAAGAAAATATGTTAGTTTATTAACTATTCGCTTTGTTTTTTAATATATATCTTATTTTAAAATTACATAGCAATAAAAAAATTTATATACTATCAATATAAAATTATATTTATGGAACATCGAAGAATTCAATTAGTTGGAAAAAGAAGTTATGCAATTTCACTTCCAAAAGAATGGATCATAGAAAAAAAACTAAAACAAAAAGATGTGTTATATATTGAAGAAACATCTGAAAAAGATTTATTAATCAAAGCAAGTCAAACCTTAAGAAACGAAAATAATATCCAAATACCAATATCAGAAATTACAGATATGTTTTTATTTTTAGATTACTGTTTTACTCGAGAAATACATTCTCTTGCAATCATATCATCAAAACCTTTTTCTTTAGAACAAATTCGAATTATCAAAAAGACACTTCGAAAATTTGAAGGTTTTGAAATCATTGAAGAAGAAGAAAAAAAAGTTACCCTTGAGTTTTTATTTGGCGAAACGCAAGTCAAATTTCAACAAATAATCAGAAGAATGTTTTTTACACTTGAAATGGAATTACAATGTTTAGAAAAAAAAAATAAAAAAACATTAGATGAATTAGAAGATAATATTGATAAACTCTACACGTTGGCGAAAAAAATTCTATTTTTAAGTTCAAAAAACTCAATATATAGACTAAAAAATGAGATTACATCAATTGAAGATATTTTATTTTTACGAATATTCATTAGTAAAATTGAAAATATAAGCGATATAATTATAGATTTTTATGATGAATTAGTGACACCTAAAAACATAATGTTGCTTAATAAGTGGTTATCAATGTGTAGAGATTTATGGAGTAAAAAAAAGAAATTTACTCATAATGACATAATGTCATTTTTTGCTGAATCTAAAATACAAACGCACAATAAATCAATTTCAATACTTCACCTTATATTTAAAGATGCGATTACACAGTTATATTATGTATCTTTAACAAATGATATGAATGCAGGTAAATTTCAAATATATAAATAATAATAATAGTATATCACGTACTTATTTTTTATGAACAACAAATATCAAAAACTAGATTTGCAACACTAAAAGAAAGAAATCCATTTATGCCAAAACGAATGTTATCACGTATAGCTAATTATGAACAATTCTATCTCATTCCTGAATTAACTAAAATGCGGGTAGGTAATTCTTTAGGTTCCCCGTACAGATAAACACAGAGTACCTTCGCATTAGCTCTTGCAGTTCTATTCAAAGAAAAAAAACCAACACATATTCTTGTATTAAATAGTCAAAATATAATTAAACACATGCAAAGCAGTCAAGAACTTATTGTGCAACCTCATGAAGTTACGCAAAATGTCAGTCGAATTGTTGCAAATAAAATATTACATAATACGATTAAAGCTTATGGTATTTTTTTCAAAAACATGTTAAATGAAGTTTATTTAAAAAGACCTGTTTGATTTTATAACTAAACAATATTTTATTTATACTATTGAAACATATTATAGTGACTAAAAATATTTAAATGAACCCGTATTATTTTATATTATGACTGAAAATTTAATCACTCGAGATATGACTGTCGGCGAAATAGTCGAACAATTTCCCCAAGTAGCTGAAATTTTTATGGAGTATGGACTTCACTGTGTAGGGTGTCATGTTGCTGCTTGGGAAACAATTGAAGAAGGAGCACGTGGTCATGGTATGGATGAAGAAACTATTGATATGATGATTCAAGATGCAAACACGACTGCAACTGAATCTTATGAAGAAAAACCAGGTAGTCATCCGCAAACAATTGTTGTGACTAAAACTGCTGTTGAACGTGTTAAATCAATTGCACACAAAATGAAAAAGACAGACTTTGTTTTTCGTATTGGAGTCGCCGAAGGTGGTTGTTCGGGATATAGTTATACATTTGATATAGAAGATTCACAAAAAGATTCTGACAAAACATGGGAAGTTGACGGTGTTCATATTGTTATGGATGAAGAATCCTATCAAAAACTTTTAGGGTGTACAATTGATTATATCGACACACTAGCACAATCTGGATTTAAAATACACAATCCAAACGCATCAACAACATGCGGTTGTGGAAGTAGTTTTGCGTAAATAACTTTAAAAACTACAAGCTTTTCTTTAAAACTTATGTTTAAGCCACACCCCATAAAAAGATTTGAATCAAGATTAATTGATTTTACTGATTGTACAAACGACGTACGTGAATTTATTTTTTCATATCCAGAAGATAGTACATTTACACCCGGACAATTTGTTACATTATTTTTCTCAGATCAAAACCAAAAACATAGAAGACAATATTCTATTAAATCAAGTCCTCAATTAAAAGGACAGGTACACATCATTGCAAAACATGTTAAAAATGGACCTGGGAGTAATTATTTGTGGAATCTCCAAAAAAATGACACGGTTGACATGATGGCTCCATTAGGCGTGTTTGTTGTTCGAGACGAACATAAAACAAAACCCTTAGTTTTTCTTTCAACTGGAACAGGTGTTGCACCTTTTGTGAGCATTATTCAAACACTCTTAGAAGATGGTTTTGAAAAACCTATTCATCTTATCACCGGATATCGTCACACAATTTTATGTCATAATGAATTATTATCGTTTGCAGAAAAATATTCAAACTTCACATATATTCCAACATTAACAAAACCACAGGATGAATCTTATGATGGCGCACGAGGACGTATTCAAAAACACATCGAATTAGAGATACCAAGTAAATATGATGCGCATTTTTACGTGTGTGGATTATATAAAATGATTGTTGAAACAGGAAAACTATTGTCTGTAAAAAATATTGCTCGAAATCAAATTCATTTTGAGAGGTATGATTAAATGGTCTTAAAACAGGGTGAAATTTTTTCTGAACAGCCACTTTTAAAACAAGATAAACAATTCTTAGATGTTATAGCGCAAAATAATAAAACGCACACTGTTGATAAAAAAGAACTTGCTGAATTATTACAACATGCAAAAAAAAATTATCAAAAACATTTTGATGGTTCTGTTTGGTTTGAACGTTCAATTTTTACAAACTGGACATGCGGCATTGCAGATTGTCGGTATTGTTATTTATCAACAAAACCAAAACTCGATAAAACTGCAGTCAGACAAAAGTCATCCATCTTAGCCGAAGCATTAATTTGTCGAATCATGGGTTGGAAAGTTGGATATATTACGGGCGGACTTCGTGTTGAAAAAACTGAATATATGGTCGAATTACTTAAAAATCTTTATACTGTATTAGGATATAAACCCAGAATGAATTATGGCCCCTATTCACAAACAGAATTAGAATCTTTTGCGCCCCACGTTTCAGGTCTTGGTTGCGCTATTGAATCGTTTGATGAGACACTACATAAATTTATTTGTCCATCAAAACCTCTACCATCACTACTGAGATTTTTACGTGATTGTCAAAAAAATCAAATCTCGAATTTTATAACGATAATTTTAGGTATTGGTGAGAAAAAAGATGACGTGTATGAAGTTATTCAAAAAATTACAGAATACGGTATTGACACAGTTCAATTATGTTTTTTAAAACCACAAAAACACACTGTTTTTGATTCACTTTCCCCCCCAAATATTGAATATATGGCTTGGTGGTGTGCAAAATTACGAATAGCACACCCTACATTACATATTAAAATTGCACTTGTAAAAGATCGAATCAGTGATTTTTCATTACTCTTACAAGTTGGTGCAAACTCATTTAGTCGATATTTTGTGTTTAGCGATTTTGCATCACCTCTTGCAACACAGTTAGAAGACGCGTGTAAAAATGCGAATCGAACATTAATTGGAAATTTCACACAAGTACCTTCTCTTAATATACGTAATGAAATTGAAAAACTTAATTTGCCATTTCATTTACAAGAAGAAATTATACCAAAAGCAATTAGATATTTTCAACGCTTGAGTAAACTTGCGAACCATAAAAAGAACGCATAGAATTATTTCTTTGTGCTTTTTTTACACAATCAATACCTAAATCTGTTTGACGTAAAAAGTCATCTACAACTGCTTCTAAATCGCCATCTAATAAATGTGAAGTCCATATTGATTCTCTTAATTGCAACTGAGTAAACGCAATACTGCAATAACCATTTGATGTTAAATTTTGATTTATTATAAGACGATAACTTATATTTGAATCAAAATAATCTCTTTTATCCGGAGTTATTTTACCATTGATGTATAAGAGAATTTCATCATGACCAATTGTTGTTTGCCGTAAACCTTCTTGACGTATTGGATAAGGGACTGTTCGGATTTTGCAACGAAATCGCTTTTGTGTAAAACTACAATTTTTATTTTTACTTTTTGTATTAATACCTTTAAGATGTAAGCAATCTAATGTTTTTATCTGCCTAGATATTAGATTACAAAATTCGCGACTTTTCACACGATACTCCTCAGGCAATCCATTACTCATTTTCGTATTCTATTGTTAACTATAATTTATAAATATTATTATTTGTCAGTAGTGATTTTTTGAAAAGAAATTTAATTTAACATTACATTTAAAAAGACTTCAAATTTTCAAATGAGTATGTTTCGATTAGAACTTGATAAAGTTGTCAAAGAAGTGCAAGTACGACAAGCAAAAAACGTTTTAGTACAAATACCTGATGGTCTTAAAGCACAAGCAGATAAAGTAGTGCGAACTATTGAAGAGAAAACTGGTGCGAATTGTTTTATCTGGTTTTCCTCATGTTTTGGTCAATGTGATTATCCTTTGGGACTTGGTCCTATGGGTATTGATTTAATGATACAATTTGGGCATAATCGATATCATAAAACACCTGATGAGTGGTAAATTACAATGCAAACAGTATGTATAGATGCAACATGGGATAAAGAAATAGTATTAGGAGAAGATTTTTTGAATTATCTCAAAGAACACTCTACTAAATCTGTTGCATTATTTGCATCAGTACAATTCTTAGAGCTTGATACAGTGAAAAAACAACTCAGTGATTTAGATATTACGATAAAACAAACAAAAGCAAAACGTACACATTTTAAAGGACAAATTTTAGGTTGTGATGCATATCACGACTCATTTGGTGAAGATATCATTCAAACAACAGACATTTCCATATATATTGGGGATGGAATGTTTCATCCAAAAGCATTATTATTAGCACAAATGCGATCACAAACAATAAAACCTGTGTTAATTTGGAATCCCGTTACAGAAAAAAAACAAATTATTGATAAAAAAGACATCATAAAACAAATTAAAAAATTACGAACAAATGTGATGAAATTTTTATCTGCAAATACCATCGGTTTACTTGTGACGGTAAAACCAGGACAACAATATCTCAAAAATGCCTTGAAACTCAAAGAACAATGGAAAAAAGAAGGTAAAAATTGTTATATTTTTATTGATGATGATTTATCCATTCAATTACTTGAAAATTACCCCTTTGTAGATGTATGGGTAAATACTGCATGTCCAAGAATTGGAATGGATGATATTACCACAATTGAAGTACCGCTTGTGAATATTCGCGATGTGTATAATCCTGCTAAAACTCTATCTGAATTGTATAAAGAGTAAGTATATAGTCGAGTATATAATTATATATAAATGAGCTTTTGACTTCATTTTAAAGTGAACATAACAGAATTATATGAACGATTATACTCTAAATCATTAAAAGAAAATCCAACGCAGAATTTACCGTGTTATGATTTAGCACAATCTTTTGATACACATTATTTTCGGCTCACTTCCCATGGTCAATATGAATTATTAAAAGGTTTATTTAGTGATTTGGAACTTCGAATTCGGTTTGCAAAAAAACAAATCGGAACTGAATTTTCACAAAATATGCAAAAATCTGCAAATAAAACATTGCATACTTTTGAAGAATATGGTGATATATTTATTTTAGATAAAAATCATCTTGTTCTAGCTTTTTCACATCCTGAATATTCAGGCAAGCTTGATGAAATTCAAACGCGTCTGTTAATGTGTGAGCAAAAAAGAGATGAAATTCACTCGATTTTTAGACTCAATCATATTTTAGATTCATTTGATGGAATCTCATTTACACAAGCAAAAACAATATATGCATTTGAAGTTGCGATTCAACAGGAAAAATTTGAAACTGCACATCGATTACAAAAAAGTTTAAAGCAGTTTTATAGAAATAGTACAATCTGAGAAGGCTTTATCCAAAAATAGCATAATTGGATAAAATACGCACGCAAATTCCACTTAAGAGTCCCGCTATGAGTAATTACCAAAATTCAGTTGCATAAATCGTTGGAAAGTTACGTCTTCCAACGGTGTTGAACAATATAATTGTTCAACAATCACTGAATTTTCTGACTTTATTGTAAGGTGCGTATTTTCTCTAAAATTATTTTTTGATGAAACCATCTAAGAACGAACCTTTAAAAATACCTCTTCTTTCCAAACATATATGCACTCAAAAGACGAACCATATTTTGACGAGTTAATTCATTGGGTTTTAGAAACAAAACCGACGCAGAAAAAAACTATTCATCGGAAAAAACTTGATTTATGTCAAAAATATAGACGCAAACATGTTCCAACTGACATAGAAGTCTATATGCAAACTCCCAAGGAACATTTAAAAGAAATTCAACCCTATCTTAAATCTAAACCGATTCGAACTGGAAGCGGAGTTGCCGTTATTGCAACAATGAGTATGCCCTCAGTCTGTCCACACGGAGCATGTACATTTTGTCCAGGTGGTATTGGATCAGTTTATGGTGATGTTCCGATGAGTTATACAGGAAAAGAACCCTCCACTATGCGAGGTATACGAAATGAATGGGACCCGTATCGAATCATTTTTAATCGTCTCCAGCAATTTGTTATTTTAGGTCAACATCCAGATAAAGTTGATCAAATTATTCAGGGCGGAACTTTTCCCTCATTTGATCCCGAATATCAAGAAAAATATTGTTATTATTCGTTTAAAGCATACAATGATTTTTCAAAAGAGTTCTATGATGAAAAAGGTGAATTACAACTTGATTATTTCAAAGAATTTTTTGAGTTGCCATGTAAAGTTGGAAACAAAGAACGACAAGAACGAATCAAAGAAAAAATTTTGCATGTTAAATATAACAATGAAACTAATCTTGAAGAAGAACAGATTACAAATGAATTAGCCGTTATTCGTTGCATTGGTTTGACTATTGAAACAAAGCCTGATTGGGGATTCAAAGAACACGGACTTGATTTTTTACGTCTGGGTGCAACAAGAGTAGAGCTTGGTGTGCAAACCGTATATGATGACATCTTACAAGCTGTAAACCGAGGTCATACATTAGAAGAAACGCACAAATCTGTTGCAGAATTAAAAGATCTTTGCTTTAAGCTTAATTTTCATTTAATGCCGGGACTTCCAACTCCGGATGGAAGTCGTATCTCAAAAGAACGCGATATTCATGCAATTAAAGAAATATTTGAAAACCAACAGTATAAACCAGATATGATTAAGATTTATCCGTGCATGGTTATGCCTGATACTCCACTTGAAAAAACATACAAATCAGGTATTTACAAACCACTCTCAACAGATGAAGCACGAGATATTATTGTTGAGGCGTATAAAATAGTTCCAGAGTGGTGTCGATTAATGCGAGTTTTACGCGATATCCCCACCTTTGCAACTACAGCAGGAGTTGATCGGACAAATTTGCGTCAATATGCAGACATGCAAGCAAAACAAGAGCATATTTTATGTCGTGATATTCGTTCTCGTGAAATAATGCAAGAAGAAATTACAGGAATTCCCCATTTAGTAGTTCGAAAATTTCAATCATCAGGATGTAATGAATATTTTATTTCTGTGGAAAGTAATGATCGATTACTTGGTTTTGTTCGATTACGAATGGTAAAACGTTCGCTTCATGATGCGATTACTCCAAATTCAGGGTTGATTCGAGAATTACATGTCTATGGTCAAGCAATCCCAATTGGGAAAACAAGTGAAAAAGCACAACATCGAGGTTTTGGTCGAATTTTAATGCAAGAAGCAGAAAATATTTGTTTACAACAACAAAAAGATAAGATTGTTGTTATTTCTGGTGTTGGTGTTCGAGAATACTATAAAAAAATAGGGTATGAAAAAGAAGGCCCATTTATGGTAAAATGGTTATAAATGATAATATTAAATGCTAACATCCCAATAATAATTTGCAATAACATAGCTTTTTTCTTCTTGAGGTCTTCTTGATTTATTAATAGTTAGTCCTACTCCTGCACCATATCTTGATTGAAAACCATCAATTTTTGCTATGATTGTTCTTGCTAAATCCTCATCTCTAACAATTCCTGACTCGCGCAATATATCTGACAATTCTTCTTCTGTTCGAAGAACTTTATCTCCTAAAAGACCCAAAGATGATCTTTTTAGATGCGCAGTAGCAACTAGTACTGGATCATATTCTGCGCCGCTTCTTTTATTAGATAGAGGTGGATTGTTTTGTCCATACTCTTTTAGTGCGTCATAAAGTTCCTGCGATGGAAAATAATCAAATTTGTCTCTTGCAGATAAGAATTTGTCAGCAGTAAAAGTGTGAGCTATTACCGGTAATAAATTTATAGTTCTATTCATATATGCAAGGAAATAAAAGTTATTTATAAATATTTTGTTTTTGTTCTTATAAAGTAGTAACTATAAATGTGTTTTCAACTTGTCATAAAACGCTCGTAATTCTGCAATATCAATATGTTCTTCTTGTTTATGAGCAACAGAAATGCTTCCTGGACCAAAATTTACTGCTGGAATCCCTGCTTTAATGAGTTGTGCAATATCAGTCCAACCACGAATAATACCTGTAGGTACACCTTCTTTCATTGTGTGAAAACCATTTACTGGCGCATATGCTGAAGGCGATTTGTCTAAGTAAGTAATTGTTACATCTTTTCCGCAGGCTTGTTCAAATTCCTTTTGTGCAGAATCCATTGACCGGTCTGGTGAAAACCGATAATTCACAAATAAATTTGTAACGCCAGGAATCATATTATGCGCATTTGGTGTTTCAATTTTTGTTACATTAATTGTTTCAGTTGCATCAAAACCATCAATAGTTACTGGATTATCCTTAGTTTCTTTGATTCTATTGATAACATCTACTGCATGATAAATTGAATTTTCACCTAGCCAAGGACTTGCACTGTGTGCAGATGTTCCTTTTACACTTACTTTTGCAGTAATTGAGCCTAAACAACCTATTTCATAACGCTCTTGTGTCGGTTCTAAGACATATGCAAAGTCTATATCTTTTATGAGAGAAGTCTCTTCAAGTAATTCAGTTATACCATTTGGTAATGGATTTTCTTCACCATCATAAAAAACGAATGCTAGTTCGTGATTTGGTCTAAATGTACCTTGTGCTAATTCATAACATAATTTTAGCATCATTGCATCGGAACTTTTCATGTCTACAGAACCTAGTCCGTACAGTTTGCCATCTCTTATTTCAGGCGTTGTATGATTTTCTCTTGATGCAGGAACAGTGTCTACATGACCAACTAGACCTATCATTTTATCCGCAGAATTATTGTAATGATATCTGACAACAATATTATTTTTATGTCTGTTGATGTGAAGGTCTTCATCAATACATTGTTTTTCTAAAACATCTGCTATAGAATCAACAATTTCAGTTTCACAACCTGATTCACTAGGTATACTAACTAAATCAGCTGCAATTTCTTCAAGTTTTTTAGATAAATCTAATTTATTCATTTTAAGTGCTGTGGAACTACTTGATTAGCAATATATTCCTCAACTGTTATTTTCGGAGTAACAATATAGAATTGACTCTGATCAACTAACACTTCTGCGGGCACATCATGACTTAAGAACCACGGCATACTCTCAGTATATCCATATGCACCTGAGCAGAAAACACCAATTAAATCATTTCTTTGGGTATCTGCGGGTAATTGCGAACCATAGCCTAAAAAGTCAATACTTGTACATAATGAACCGCCAACATCAAATACTGATGAAGACCCATTTTCAAGTCGGGATAAATTCATCACTGGATGACCGGCATTTTTATCTTTTACGACCAATGCGGGTCGCACTAAATGATGAACCCCTCCATCAACAAGGACATAATTAATACCACGAGATTTTTTCATATCTTCAACAGTTGCAACATAAATACCTGACTGACCAACTAAATACCGACCCGGCTCTGCAATTATTCTTACATTATTATCATGAATAAATCGATATTCATCAAATAAGTCATTCATTCGATCAGATATGCCATCAATTGAAAGCTCTTGATCATCTGACGAGTAAGGTATTCCTAATCCGCCACCTATATCAACTGAACGTACTGGGAATTGAGTATTCATATCTTGTGCAAGCGCAAATATATTTGCCATATTTTTTAAAAATCCTTCTTGATTTCTAATTCCAGTTCCTGCATATATATGAAGTCCATGTAATTCTACAAAAGGTAATTCTGCTTGTACATATTTAATTACTGAATCAACATTTTCTGAATCAATACCAAATTTTTTCGAACCACCACCCATGTTTACTGTTGCACCATCAACAGAAAATTCAGGATTAACCCGAAGTTCTACTGGCATTTTTATTCCAAATTTTTGTGCAATATCATTTATACGATCTAATTCGCCAACACTTTCTGCATTAATAGAATAAATACCCATCTCAATTGCTTTTTCTAAATCTTCGTTTGTTTTAGAAGGACCTGCAAATACGATATTTTTTGGATCTGCACCAATTCGTTCACATCGAACTAATTCTCCATGAGATGCTACTTCCATACCTGCACCCATTTGTTTAAGTAAACTCATTACTGCTAAATTTGGATTAGCTTTTACTGCATAAAATACGTCCACATTTTCAGGTAAATGTTCTCGTAAATATGTATATTTATCTCGAATAGTTTGTGCATCATACACATAAACTGGTGAGCCGGTTTCATCAACTATATCACTTAGTGATACATCACTCATTGTAAAATCATCTGCTGTTTGATCAAAATTCGGACTAATTTGTTCTAATTTCATATTATACACTCCTTTGAGCAAAGCGTAGTAAACCTTCTAATCCTTTTTCTAACTTTTCTGTTTCGGCTGCAAATGATAATCGTAAAAAATCATCGCCTGCATCACCAAATGCTTTTCCTGGAATTATTAATACATTTTCTTCTTCAAGTAATTGATTTGCAACATCTACTGAAGTTCCCAATTGTGAAATATCAATAAATGAATAAAAAGCACCTTGTGATGGTAATGCGCCCATTGATGAAGTAGAAGTAAGTGCTTCTTGAACAAGTGCTTCATTTTTTCGCAATAAATTTCTTGTTTGTTCCATAAAGTCATTAGCTTTTCCTTCAATGACCGGTAATGCAAAGTATTGATTAGGTGCTGGCGGACAACAAATCATTTGCTGTTGTAATTTTACCATTTCTTTTATTATTTTTTGTGGTGCAATACTCCATCCAACTCGCAAACCAGTTGCGGCTGCACTTTTTGAAATACCATCAGCAGTAATAATTTTATCAGAATACTTTGCAAGAGTCACTGGTTGTTCTGGTGTCAAATATAATTCTGAATATACTTCATCTGAAAGCCCATATGCGTGTGGAAAAAAATCTATCAATCGTCCAATTCGTCCAATTATGTGTTCAGGAATAATTTGCCCAGTTGGATTAGATGGTGAATTAAAGACTACTAATGTTTGTCGTTTATCTGTTCTTAATAATTCATTTATATGAGAAACATCAGGTAAGTTTGTCTTTTTATCCAGTTTATATTTTCTAACTTCAATACCACCAACATATTTTGGAATGTCTGCATATACAGAAAAACCTATTTCTGGAACTAAAATTTTACTCTCTCCATTTGCAAATACCGAGATGGTGTTAAAAAGCGCTTGTTCAACTCCTTGCGTTATTATAACATTATCAGCAGAAACAATCTTGCCTGATCTTTGATAATAATGCCTTTGCGCAATTGCTTCTCTTACATCAAGTGCTCCTGCATTTGGTGTGTATTTTGTTTTTCCTCCCTTAATAGCATCAATCATTGCTTGAACAGCAATTTCAGGAGGATTAAAAGGCAATTGACCCAGACCTAAGTTAATAGTATCTGAGTTTGCTTTACTATTCATTTGTCGAATCAATGAAATGTCAGTTCCTTTATACCCTTGCGGTGGTTCGTAAGTCACTTTATTTTCTCAAGTCGTTATTTAATTCAAAACTTCTATCACTAGGCGAAGTTACATATTTAACAATTGTTGGCGCTTGTCGCAATTCATTGTTCCTTGAAAGTCCAACACCATTAATAACAACTGCACCTGATGGAATAACTGGACCATAGGAATTATCTTTTTCTTCTAGAATTTTTCCTACTGAATATTTGTTAAACTCTCCGCTTTTGTCAATAATTAATTCGTGCGTACCATTTTTTGTATAAGCTACACCGTTGATTGGATCAATTACTGGAGAACCTTTGTTAATGTGTACGCCAGCTGATAATGTGACAATATCACCCAGTCTCACACCTTGTGTGATGCCTGCATTTTCTCCAAGCATTGCGTGATCCCCCAGAATACAAGGTGTTGCTTCTAATGGATCTAATACCCCGCCAATAATTGCGCCGGCACTAATGTGACCTTTTTTTCCTACTTGAGCACAACTTCCAACTAAGTTTTCAATCATTCCATCTTGACCAACCCAGCCCCCCATATTCATGTATGCTGGAGGCATAAATGTTGCACCTTGTCCTGCATATGATGCTCGTCGAAGTCCTGCTGCTGGAGGAACAACTCGAAAGCCTTCATCTCCTTTCATTGTTCTAATTGGTAATGTTGCTTTATCAGTAAATGTAATATCATTGCCTTCATTATATACTGTGATTCCACCTAATGGAAAAGCGAGCATTAAACCTTTTTTCACCCATTCACTTGCTTTCCATCCGGTTCCAACAAATGTTGCTGTTCGTAATTTTCCTGCTTCAACATAATCTGCTAACTCATTGAATGTATCTAATGCTGCACTTTTTTCGCTCATTAAAGTTCCTGCAGCTTTCATCTCAACAAACTTGTCAACTCTTTCTTGTAAGTCATTTGAAACTTTGAAATCAATCCAAGCTGATGAAGCTTTTCCTTCTAATAACACATCAATATTTGGATGTTTACCCCTATGAGCATGTGCATCCTGTGTATGTTCGCCAAATGTTTCAAGCATACTCACTCTATCCTCGGGAGCGATTGAGCCTGATTCAAATCCTAACTGATTCGCATATACTGCTAATGAACCTTGTTTTCCAGAAACATTTGGAATTTGAGAAACAATATCTCCCTTTGAATTATAAAGAGTAATTTGTTCGATGTCATCTACCGGTCTAAGTTTGCTTAAGTTTTCTTTAAAATTTTTCACCATCTAATATCACTGAAAACAGAAAAGTTAAAAGATATATAAATGTTATTATTTAAAAATAACAAATTAAAAGTAAGAAGTCCCAAATGGGACAACTCGAATTTAGTATTTTAAGTTCTTTGAAATTTTAAACTTAATACTAGATTTTGCTGGAATTTTAATTTTTTCTCCAGTTTGTGGATTCACACCTGATCGCGCTTTGGATTTAACTGTTTTAAAAGTTCCAAAACCTACAAGTTGAACTGATTCTTTTTTTGCTCCTTTTACAATTGCTGATAATGTTGCATCAAGTGCCGCTTCTGAATCTGTTTTTGTTAATCCAGCTGACTTTGCAATTGCGTCTATTAGATCTGCTTTATTCATTTGTTATTCACCTCTAAACTGTGTTTAGTAATTATATTTTTGAGACTTTTAGTATTTAAACCTATCGGTTTTTAGGCAGATTTTAAGGGGTTTTTGAGATAAAAAAAGAAAAAAGACCTCATTTTGAAAGGTTTATCGACTGCTCAAATAATAGTATGGCTCTTTTAACGCCGATTATTTGAATAAAAGGAACTAATTTAGGACCTTTATCTCTTTTAATTAATATTTGATAACAACTTCGAAAAAAATCTTTTGGATTAATATTTGATTCTTTACAATAAGTATAAATATTCATCCCTATTTTTTCAGCATCAGATTCAGTCTCTAAGAATTCAATAAGTTTAAGTATCGCAGGTTTTATTTCCGCAGATACTTCATAATCTGATTTTGAATTTACTGAAAATGTAAATCCATCAGGAGCATATTTTTTAAGCCAATTACTTGCACACTGAATTCTTGTTTGAAGTCTTTCTTTAGATACATTTGTACACTCCGAATTAAGAAATCGGAATGTCTTTTCTATATCGTGTTCATAAATTAATAAGATTGTCGTTATATGCCTAAAGCCAACTTGTTCTGTTTCATTTAATTTAAAATCAGAATCTATTTGACTTAACTCATAAATTCTTTTTTGTTGTAGTGCTTCTTTTTCATTTTTAGCAAGCTCTGAGTTAAAATATATTCGTTCACACTTATCAAAGTCTTCGTATAATTTAATAACATCTACGTCAAAAGAAATTGCAAATTCAGTACCAGGCCTTGTTCCTGCAAATAACCAACGAACCATTTGAGGTTCATATACTTCTAATACATCTTTAAGTGTTATAACATTTCCTGTTGAACTTGAGACTTTTCCATCTACACCTTTTATTCTCACAAAATCATACATTGTATACATTGGTGCAAGATAATTGTATACTTTTTCAGCTATAATTTTTCCAGTTTTATATGAACCACCTGGTGATGAATGATCTTTACCTCCTGGCTCAAAAACGACATTCTCATGTTTCCAACGCATAGGCCAATCAATTCTCCAAGATAATTTTGCAATTCCTTTTTCTCGTAAATCAAATATTTCTTCAAATCCACAATCACATTTGTAATAAACTTTATAATCACCTTTATACTCAATAACTTCGACAGTATCTTTATTACACTTTTCACAAAATATTCGTATTGGAACATACGAATCAGGTAATGGCTCTTTTCGATAAGTATCAAGAATTTCTTTTATTTTCATTCTTTGCTCAAGTGCAATTTTCATCCCTTCTGCGTATTCTTTATTACGATATTTTTGTGCTTGATATAAAAATTCGGGATTAATTCCAACTTTAGGAAGAAGTTTTTCAACATCAATCTCATGATGTCGTGCATACGATTCATCTCGCTCATACGGATCAGGAATATCGACTATTGGTTTTCGTAAATATTTTTTGAGCATATCTTGATTGGGCATATTTCCAGGAATTTTTCGAAAAACATCATAATCATCCCAACTATATATAAAACGAATATTTTTATTTGTTTGATTTTTTAATGCACGAACAATTAGTTCTGTTGTGATTATTTCACGAAAGTTTCCAATATGAATTGTACCTGATGGTGTAATACCTGAAGCACAACAAATAGAATCTGCGTTAATATGTTTTTGTAATATTTTTTTTGCTGTTGAATCAGCCCAATGTGTTATTTCCTGAGACATAAAAACAATAATAAGTTAAATATTTATAAATCTTGCTTTATTTCTCAACATATTATGAGCAATTATTCATTTTATAAACCACAAGAAGATTCCTTTTTATTTCAAAAGACACTCAAAGAAAAAATTTATCCAAATGTATCAACAATTCTTGATATTGGTGTCGGAACAGGAATCTTAACCCAAACTGCTCATGAAATGTATCCTTTGGCACATATTGATGGTATTGATATAAATGAAAATGCAATAAAACATGCAAAAATACATTGCGCAAAACAAATTTCGTTTTTTCAATCAAATCTCTTTGAAAATGTGACAAAAAAATATGACCTCATTATTTGTAACCCTCCGTATTTACCGCAACATCACTTAGATCCTGATGATATATACACTAAAGCATTAGTTGGTGGGAAAAAAGGGTATGAATACACTCTTAAAATCTTAGAACAAGCGCAAGACTATTTGCAACCAAACGGACGAATTATTTTAATGCTTACTTCTTTAGCAAATCCAAACCATGTGTTACAAAAAGCACAAGAATTACTCTATGAAACAAAATTACTTGTACAAAAACGAGTTGGTCTAATGGAAGACTTACATATCTATGAATTCAAACCCTTCTCTCAATTACAAAACTTACAAAATCATGGTTTGCAACATATTACCTATCTTGCAAAAGGTAAACGAGGTGTTGTATTACAAGGAATATATCAACAACAAAAAGTCGCAATAAAAATACCTCACCAACATTCCAACGTACCTTTAATGATTCATAAAGAAGCAGAAAATTTACAAAAAGTTAACAAATTAGGTATTGGTCCAAAATATGTATTTCATACACAAGAATATGTTGTTCGCGAATTTATTGATGGTAAAAGAATTAGAGATTATATCAAAATAGCAACGCATACAGATAAAATAATTATTATAAAAAAAATTTTAAAACAACTTCGATTGCTGGATATACAAAAACTGCAAAAAGAAGAATTGACTAATCCGTATAAACATATACTTATTACAGAAAATCAGCAAGTGTATCAAATTGATTTTGAACGGATGACGTATACACAAAACCCAAAAAATATTACACAGTTTTTTCAGTATATTTTAAAAAAAAAAATTTTACCTCACATCTCGCAAAAAGAATGTCAGATTTTATTAGTATTATACAAAAAAAATCAAAGTGACGATAATTACCAATCACTCATTAAGCTCATCATATAAATATATACTCCACTATCTAAGTGTTTATTAAGTTCAACATAACAGAATTTATACCGTGATAGAGATTGAGCATATGTGATACGATATGTCAAGCAATAGGGGATGAACCTCGATTAGCAAAACCACTTACCCAAAATTCTCAATCAAAACTTTTACACGAAATGTCACTCTTAGGCTTAACGCAAAACGACCCTAATTTAACTGAACTTCAAAAACAAGCATTTCGTGCGCAGATGTTTTTTCGCAAAAGTGCATTAAAGTATGTTTTATCCGGATTACGCCAATCTTCTGAATTATACTTTTCACAAAATAGACAAGCATATCATAATACTGATAAATCATCACTTCGCCACGTTGTGATTCCAACATATCGTATAACTGAGAATTCTCTGGGAAATGAATTTGGAAAAGAAATTACCCACACTGAACGAAAATTAGAATTACAATACGGTTCTTGGGATCAACCACTTGTGACTTATTGTGATTTTTTGTTGCAACATAATGATAAACAATACTTTGGACTTGTAATGCGCGGATTACAAGATTACCAAAAAAATCGATTTTTATTATTAGATAAAATTGGTTCTGATTTGTTTGAAGATACATATAATGGTTTTGTGATATTTGCACCCTTAGATGATCCATCAGTGAAATTACATGTCGAATCTGATGTTGCACTCAGTGCACCTGAACTTGATTCAATTATTGCTGAACATAATTTACAAAAATCTCCTAATTCAGTTAATATGCGTAAGCTCAATAAAATTATTTCAAAACAACAATATCAAGAAGCAAATATTCATTACAAACCAAACACAAAAAATAAAAAAGTAAAACGAATACTCAAAGATTTTCCGCAAACAAGTCATATTATTGGACTGCCGTATAATATATCCTTGCGGGATGAATACTTTTTAGATATTGCGACTATTTATGGAATTGAAAGAAAAAAATAATTTATGCATGATATGGTTTTCTGAGTTTGTCAATAACAAGCTGTTTTCCAAGTAATCCAACTTGAGACTTTTGATTTGCAGTTAATTTTTTTTGAATTTCTGTTTCTGATCTTTTGAGCTTCTTTATTTCGCTTAAAATACAATTATCTGCAGTTCTTAATACTGACGCAATTGCGTATGCACTTGCAACAGGAAACACTTGTGGCACAAGAGTCCTTCTTGCAGATTGAATTGCATCTAATTCTCGTTTAAATAAATCAGTTAAGGCTTTGGAATTTTGTTCTTCAAGTGAGATTTTACCAAGATTTATTAGTGATTTAGCAACCATACTTTGATATTCTCTCGATGGTGAATAATCATCATCAAAACCAAGATAAACAGTTGCATGATCTGCTGAGTCTAATCCTGCTGTATTGATACCGAGTGTAAAGTCGGGTTTTTTGGAACCTCTAAGTCGTTCTATAAGACCTCGTTTTGAAAGTGCTTCGGATATTAAATTATCAACATAGAATGGTACGAGACTTACATCAATTTCTTGTATTGACGGAAGTCTATGTAAACCATTCACGGATGCATCAACTTTATATTTACATGTTAATTTACCGTCTTTATTTTCAAACGTAATACGTGCCTGTGGGTCTTTGAAACTATTCAAAGCATTTGCATAATTCGAAATTGCTATTTCATATTCAATTAAACTTGGTACTTCAACAGAATCTCTCCAAGAATCTTGTTGTAATCTTGCGACAAGACCTTGCAACTTTTGTGATTTTTGAGTTAAACTTCTCCCCACATTTAATGTATTAAAATCAATATCTGCAGGCAAGTTAGGAAGCAAACCCTCTTCAAAAATTTCATAAGAAAATTGATTTCCTTCATAAAAATGCGCTACTAACGGATCAGGAGCTGAAGATTCTAATTGTTTTACAACAGAATCATATAAAGATGGAGAAGTTGCTAGCGGATATGAGAGTGCAAACCCGGCTTGTTCTAAACGTTGATAATCCTTATTTCCTAAAATCAATTCGTCAATCATTACTATTATAAAAGGGTACTAACTTATAAATATTCTGTAAAGAAGAAAATAAAAGCAGAATTACTCTGCTTCTTCGCGTTTTTTGAGTTTTTTGATTTCTTTGTCTAATTTTAATTCATCAAGCAACTCTTTATACCGATTTCGAATCGTAACTTCTGTTACACCTGCAATATCAGCAACTTCGCGTTGAGTCCGTTTTTCTCCATGTAATAAAGCTGAAACATACAACGATGCTGCTGCAATGCCAGTTGGACCACGTCCTGATGTTAATTCAAAAGTCTGCGCTTTTTCTAATATTTCAACCGCTTTTGATTGTGTTTCAGGTGATAATTTAAGCGATGTTGAAAATCGCGCGATATAATCTGCAGGATTTGATGGTAATATTTTTATTCCCAGTTCTCGTGTGACGAATCGATATGTTCGACCAATTTCTTTTTTATCAATACCACTTGCTTCACTTAATTCATCAAGTGTTCGAGGTACTTCGTGTCTTCGACAAGCAGCATATAATGCACCTGCAACAACTGACTCCATACTTCGACCACGAACAAGCCCACGTTGAACTGCTAATGTATAAATTCGTGCACTTTCTTCTTCAACTGATTTTGGTAATTTCAAATATGACGAAACCCGTTTTAATTCAGCTAATGCTAATTTTAAGTTCCGCTCAATTGCGGTTGAAATCCGATACTGCCACTTTCGTAACCGAAAGAATTTGTTTCGAGACTTTTGTCCCAAACCATATAAATCTGATTTTTGTCCAACTTCCGTTCCAAGACCTTGATCATACTGTGTGTACGTCATTGGAGCTCCCGTTCGACGCTTCATTTCATCACTGTCTTCAAAATCTCGCCATTCTTGTGAGAAATCGACCATATTATCTTCTATAACAAATCCACAATCTCGACAAATAACTTCTCCTTTCTCTGCGTTTGTAAACAAATTAATGCTCCCGCATTCTGGACATTTTCTAATATACCCTGCCATTGACTCTCCCCCTTGTAGTCACGTATGCAAATTTTCCAAGATTGTTAATTCCCCCAAACGAACAAGACTTGACTGTTTTTCCTGCATACACTAAGTTTTATAAACTAGGTGCGTAACTTATATTTAAATGTTTTGTTTTTATTCCGATTATTTATATATATTAACTTAAATTTTCGCTATTAGAGTATATATATCAAAATAGATATGAAACAATTTTTTGAGTCAAAAAGATATATAAATGTTGAATTAAGAAACGTATATATGCATATTGGAGTTATTGGTTCTGGAAAATTTGGATTAGTACTTGCAAATCTTTATCTTCAAAAACATACTGTGAGCATTTATGTTTTTGAAAAAAAAACACTTTTTTCACTTAAAAAAACATATCCGAAAATTCAATTTGTTACAAAACTTGATAATCTAAGGCAATGTGATATTGTTTTTATTGCGACTCCTGCAAAGGCGCTTGAATCAATTACACAAAAATTTCAACCAACCAAAAATCAAAAATTAATTCTTGCTTGTAAAGGACTTTCACAAAAAGGTTTACTTCCGTGCGATGTATTTTCAAAAAATCAAACATATTTTTTAAGCGGACCCATGATTGCACAAACATTAGATAAAAAATTTAAAGCAATCGTAGCTGGAACTAATGCACAACAAATCGCAAAAAAACTCTCACAACCACAGTTTAATCTTGAGCCTTCGACACACAAAAAACAAATGCAACTCATTGCGATTTTTAAAAACGTACTGGCTTATATACATGGCAAAAGTCTCTATGCGAATTGTTCAGAAAATATCCAAGGGTTATTTATAACAAAATGTATTTTTGAATATGCAAAACATCATAAACTACCACAAACAGTTTTATATTCTCCTGCAGGACTTGGTGATATATTTGCAACTATTCTTTCACCATCATCACGAAATAAACTGGTTGGAATGCACAAAAAAACCAATCAAACTGTTGAATCTGCTCATATTTTGAAATATTCTCTGAAATATTTTCCAAACAAATTAGCTAAATTATGTATTGCATTACACTCTAGTAAAAATAAACAAAAAATAACAAACCTCATTGGAGAATTTAGTTTGGAGTAAAAACCGAAATTTTATAAAAAACAAGTTTCAAGTATAGTGTATGGCCAAAGAAAATCATCACAAACTCACAAAACAAGTTCTTTCAATATCACTAATCGTTTTTTTAGGTCTTATACTCGCCATCGCACTCTACGAATTTTTAGCAGCTTTTGTTGGTGCGCTCATTTTTTTTGTTCTATTAAAACCGTTTTACATGCGTTTGACCAAACAAAATCAAAAACGAAAAAGATTAAGTGCAGTATTTGTCATCTTTGTTTCGTTTTTAGTCATTATTATTCCGCTTACTATCGTAGCATCCTTTGCGATTCAGGAAATAATTCAATTTACGCAAAATCGAGACCTTATTGTTTCACAATTTGAAGGCTTTATAATTACATTAGAAGAACAATTTCCTGAATTTGATTTTAGAACACATATAAGAAATATTGTTCAAACAACATTAAATTTTATTCAAACGCTTGTTGGACCGCTATTACAAAATATAACGAAATTTATTCTTAATTTGACTCTATTATATGCTTTTTTATACTTTTTACTCACCGAATTAGATACTTGGAAAAAAAATGTACACAATTTTCTTCCTTTTGACAAAAAAAATACAACAGAAATCTTAGAAGAATTTGCGGCCGTAACAAATTCCACCATAATAGGTTCGGGGATAATTGCAATTATTCAAGCGATCATTCTAGGTATTTCGTTTTGGATTGTTGGATTTAAAGGAATCATAATTTGGACTGTTATTGCGGCAATTTTGTCATTTTTACCTGTTATTGGAACACCGGTTTTATGGATACCGGCAACACTCGTCTTATTTTTTGGTGGACAACCAATTATTGCCGTTATATTCTTACTGTTTCATCTTATTGTTACAAGCAATATTGATACATTTTTACGTCCTATAATTAATAATAAATATGCTAAAATACATCCATTAACATCGTTTATAGGCGTGTTTTTTGGTTTATATCTGTTTGGCATTATTGGATTAATTTTAGGACCACTTCTAATTTCTTACTTTTTCTTGTCAATAAAATTATATAAAAAAGAGTATAGTTGATTTATACACATTCAAAGATAGTAAACTTACACTAATGAAATTAATAAATCTTTTGCAGTATATGCTTTTTCACCATCAATAAAAACTTCGCCATTTGCAATACGGGTTTCTGGTTTAGGGCTTCTCATATTTGATAGTTGATATTCAACACGCGTACTTGTTGGTACAACTTCTTTTCGAAAACTAATCTGATTTGATCCATTAATTCGAATATTACCTGAGAATTGTTCCTGATTTTTTATATACGCTGCGCATAATTCCCATAATGCTTGTACTCCTATACAACCGGGCATAACAGGATCATTATAAAAATGATCTCGAAAAAACCACGCACGCGGATCAACATCCCAATGAGCTTTTGCAGAATCATGATGTATCACTGGTTTTTGAGAAAAATACACCACTGGTTCTTCTAATATTTCATCTAGAACATAAGTTGGTTGCTCTTCTGTTTGTGGATACATACCAACTTTCAATCCATTTACTTGGCAAATTACGTTACCTGATTGTGTTTTTGCAACCCCGTTTGCAGTTATTAAATTCATACGCGGATTTTTTGCTAATCGAGTTATGTCTAATTTATAATGGATGCTTTCATCATTAAATGTAGCAGAAGATGGAAATATAACATGATTCACACCCATCGCGCGACCTTTTCCGTTACAGCCAGCCCAACTCATATATAAGCCTGCTTGTTGGAGTAAAGAATCAAGAACTAAAAAACCTGGAATTGATTCACTTTCCCCATGATATTTTTGTAATAATGTTTGCTTATCAGCAATTTGAACCATACCGTTTATAGTTCCTTGCTTATAATCATCTGTTGCCTGCAGTAAATCAATACGCGTCAAAAAACCCATTGCACCCCTTGGTAAAATACCAGGTATTGTTGGATGCTTGCCAATAGTCATGAATTCTATTTCTTTTTCAGATATTTTTTTCTCATTCATCGTTTCACTTTTTTATAATAAAATAGTAACAAAACAAAAGATTATATAAAGGTATTGATTGATATTACACATACTATGTCAACAGAATTTTATCGAACAAATGGTGATAGACGAATCGTTATCACCGGAATGGGTCCCGTTACGCCAATTGGTGTTGGAAATAAACAAATGCTTGAAAGTCTTCAAAAAAATAGACCTGGTTATTCAGATATATCTGATTTAAGTACAAATACTCACTATCCACTTTCACAAGGTGGAAGAATTACTAATTTTAATCTTGATGATTTTATCGAACAATCAACAGATGCTCCTTATCGATCAGCAGTTCGAAGTAATCGATTAGATCCAGCATCACAATACGCTCTTGCTGGTGCAAAACTTGCAATGAAACAAGCCGATTTACTTTTAGATGGAGATTTTGTAAATACAAACCCTAATATTGACGTTTCACTTGGAATCGCTTTACTTGGTGTTCAGACATATGAGAAACTCAAAACACAATACGGAAAAGATTCAAAAATATCGCCATTAGCAGTTCCAATGTATATGCCAAATGCAATAGCATCAACTATAAGCACGTATTTTAATTTACGAGGAGAAACATATACAGTTAATACTGCATGTGCGTCTGCAGTTACTGCAATGATTAAAGCATATCAAACACTTCAGCAGAATCACCCGCAAACACCCAATATTATTATAACGGGGGGAAGCGAAGCATCTTTAACAGGTTTTGTAGGTGCAAGTTTTTTATCACCACGTGCAATGAGTCCACAAGGAATCTCACGACCATTTGAAAAGGATCGTAATGGTTTTGGTCCAGGTGAGGGTGCAGGGATCTTTGTTATGGAAACATTAGAAAACGCAGTTCGACGAGATGTAAAACCACTTGTTGAGATAACAGGATATAGCGCAAACCACGATTATTTTAGTTTAGATCATCCAACCGTTTCATTTACCAGTTCAGATACAAGTGGCAATCAATTAGCAGATAGTATTCAGACACTTTTAGAACATGCAAAAATATCACTCTCAGATGTTGATACATTTAACGCACATGGTACAGGAACAAAAGCAAACGATTTAACTGAAGCAAATGCGATTAATTTATTATGGAAAAAAACTCAACCTGACATTTTAGCATTAAAAGGATTTATGGGTCATTCAGGTGGTGCAACTGCAGCAACAGAAATAATAGGTGGGATATTGGGAATGCAAAATGATTTTATTGCAGGTAATCCTCATTTAGAAAAGATAGATCCTGATTTGAGTGTAACTATACAAAAAGAGCCAATCAAAAAGAAGAATACTGTGCAAATCAAACACACCGCTGGTTTTGGTGGTAATGATGCATTATTAGTATATACATTATTTGAAGAATAATTGTTTAGCATTTTAAATTATATTTATAATACCAAACTTGCAAGACCTAGAAATACAAAAAAGCCGAAAACATCTGTTGCCGTTGTTATAAATATTGTTGCAGACGATGCAGGATCCTTCCCAAGTTTTTTCATGATAAGTGGAATTATACCACCAAAAAAACCTGCGATAACAAGATTAATAACCATCGAAACACCAATAATAAAGCCGAATAAAGGATTTTGATTCCATACCATTGCAATAATTGCAACAAGAATTCCTGTTATAAAACCATTGATCAAACCTGCAATCATTTCATTGAAAATAACATTTTTTGATGAACGTAATGTGATTTTTTGTAACGCAAGACCCCTCACCATAATTGCTAATGTTTGAGTACCCGCATTTCCTCCCATACCTGCAACAATTGGCATGTATATGGCTAAAAGCGTAAATGTTGCAATAGTTTGTTCAAATAAACTTACGACACTTGCTGCTAAAAACGCAGTAAATAAATTTAAAATAAGCCACTTATAGCGATATTTCACTTTCACAAATGCGGAATCTAAAACATCTTCGTTATCATTAATACCCGCAAAATCTTGAAGTTGTTCACCTGGAATGTTTTTCACAAGTTTCATAATATCATCTGAATAAATAACACCCATTATCGAGTCATCATCATCTAATACGATTACTTTATTATGAGGATTTTTTTCAAATAACATCATAACATCATCATCATCTTTATCATATCTTATGGAAGGAATTGGAGATATATATTTTTTTATTTTATCTTTTGAATTTGCTAAAATAAGCGTATGGTGGGGGATTTCCCCTTTGAGTAAATCATGATCAATGACTAAAATTGTTGGAACTTTGCCTGTTTTATTCCCATGTTTTTTAATTTTTTTTGAAAGTGCTGAAAAAGTTGTATTCGCACTAACTTCGACATAATCTAAATTCATAAGTCCAGCCGCACTATTAGGATCAAACTTTAAAAGATACGTTACTTTATCTTTAAGAGATTTTTGTAATTGTTTTAAAATAATTGTCTGTCTTTTTTTTGATAGTGATTGTAATAAGTCTGTTGCATCATCAGGATCGACATTATGAATATATTCAATAACTTTTTTATCTGAAATGTTTTTTAAACTTTCTGATCTTTTTGATTTTGATTGCAATAAAATCTTCATTGTTTGTGTGTGAATAGATTGTTTTTTTGCATCCATATTCTATTTTGAATTCTTTGTATTTTTAAATGTGTTTAAAATATCCCAATTATAAGAAAATGTACTGTGTGTTCAGAAAGGAGGACGCCACGACCCGGATTTGAACCGGGAATTCCGTGAGGAACTGGTTCTCAAGACCAGCGCAATACCGGATTATGCGATCGTGGCATGAATGTCAATGAAATGCTACTATCGCGACTGGAGAACGTTTTTGTTCTACAAGTATGCGATCGTGGCATGAACGTGATATTTTATTTGAAGGCTTGAGCATTTGCGAAACCTTTAAAGTGGTCAAGCTTATTTGAGAAGCTTGTTGTTTGTTTGTGGTGTGAACGCAAGTGAATACACAATTACAACCGAAAATTTCGTTTGCATGTATATACAATCATAAACAAACATAAGCAAAAATAACCATCTTATAAACTTTTCGACACAAAAATAGGTATTTTTTTAAATCCTTTCAGATAAATTCATTAAATGGACGTATCAAAAGAAAGATTATTGGAATTATTCTTGTATTTTTTCGGTGTTTTTTTGTATTTGTGGATGAATTTTGTAACTATTACAAAAATAGGTAATTATTTTCAAATAGAAGCACAAATACGAGTTTTTATACTCATATTCATACTTTCAGTATCATATCTTGTTACATTACGACTCGAACGAAAAATTACAAATAAATTCACTCGAATATTATATGTCGCATCGGTTTATTGGATGGGATTATTATTTATCTTTTTTATTACAATTACATTTTTTAATGTCATAAATCGATTTTATCAAATTCCATTCATCTTAACAATGATTGGAATATGTATCTTATTTACAATCATAATTCCATTTGCATTAAGATATGGACGAATTTTAACAATAAAAGAATTAACTTTTCATGACGCCAAAATAAAAAAACCACTCACTATTATTCAATTAACAGATCTTCACTTAGGTTCAATTCATACGCATAAATTTGTTCCGAGAATTTTAAAAAAAATAAAAGATATCAATTATGATGCAATCGTTATTACCGGTGATTTAGCAGATGGAAGTGCACCAATCACACACGATACTATTGAGGCATTTGATAGTATCACAAAACCAATTTATTTTGTGAGTGGTAATCACGATTATTTAAATGGTGTTGAACGTTTTGAAAAAGAAGTTGCAAAAACACCAATTCAAATACTGAAAAACGAAAGTGTTAATTTTAAAGGTATTCAGATAGTCGGTCTTGAATACAGTAAACACAAAAACTCGATTGTAAATCAACTTAAAAAAATTACATTTCAAAAAGATTTATACACAGTATTATTAAATCATACACCAGTAAAACTTGAAAAAATTACAGAATATCCTATTGATGTAATTCTCTGCGGTCATACACATCATGGTCAAATCAAACCTGCACATCTTTTTGCAAAAATTGTTTATGGACGATATCAAGGCTTACACAAATTCAAAAATACTTCTATGTATATTGCGCCTGGAACGGGTAACTGGGGACCACCAATGCGTATTGGTACACGAAATGAAATTACTCTCATTCATCTTAAACCATCCGATTCATCTTAAAAATCAATTTAGAAAAAATTCACACTTTACTATAAATTCAAAAATATAGTTCTGTTCTAAAAGCGCCATATTACAAAAAGTCTTTGTTGCTAATCAAATCACCGCAAGGTTTATAAACAAAAACCTAATCAGCTTTAAGTACATGGGAGTGTAGTTTAGCGGTTATAGCGCCAGACTCATAAGATTTGAGTACCGAGTTTTTCAAAAGAAAAGTAATGACGAATAATCTGAGCGATCTGGAGGTCGGGGGTTCAATTCCCCCCACTCCCATTTTTTATACAATATAAGTTAAAGCACAAATCTTTTTAAATACTAACATATTTGGCGTATAAATGACATTTGCAAACCAATTCAAAGAACTTTTCGCACAACATACAGACCCTTTTAGTGATATACTTGGACAACACTCTGCCAAAAGACAACTACAGTCAGCATTGTTAACGAGTCGGCACGTTTTAATCTTAGGTCCACCAGGAGTAGGAAAAACAACACTTGCAAAAAATGTTGCGAAACTTATTGCACCAAATGCTCAAAATGATGTGTTTATCAGAATCCAAGGTTCGCCTGATTTGACTGTTGAAGATTTAATAGGTGATATTGATCCAGTTAAAGCTCTAAAATTTGGTCCGACAAGTAAAGAAGCATTTCAACCTGGAAAAATATTTCAAGCAAATAATGGTATTTTATTTTTTGATGAGGTAAACCGATGTTCAGAAAAACTTCAAAACGCGTTATTGCAAGCTTTAGAAGAAAAAATTGCAACTATTGGATCATATGATGTTGATTTACCAACAAATTTTATTTTTATTGGAACATTAAATCCAACTGATACTTCAACAGAAAAACTTAGCGATGCTTTTTTAGATCGATTCGATATCATTCAAGTTGAATATCCTGAAACACTTGATATTGAAAAAGAAATTTTATATTTATCAGGAGAAAAGCTAGGCGTTTCCTATCCTAGTGATGTATTAGATTTTACCATAGAATTTGTTCGCAAACTTCGAGATCCATTAAAGGTTTCAAAAATGCCTTCTGTTCGGGCAACAATCGGGTTATACGAACGTGCACAAGCAAACGCCATCTTATCAAAATCTTCACAAGTTCAAATAAAACACATTTATGAAGCAGTGCAATCTGTTATTGCACACCGTATTGAATTAAAACCTTCATTAAAATACGAAAAGAAAAGCGAAGATTTTGTAAAAGAAGAATTCAAAAAGTTCGCAAAAGAAAACCAATTTATCTTTGATGAACAACACGCAGATCAACAGAAGGGTGATTCTACCTGATGTTCAAGCAGATGAAAGTAAAGTAGGAACTGAAGAGTTTGATGAATTTGATACGAATGGTTCTAATGATGATGGTGAATTATCATCAGAATCAGTTTTACAAAACGAAGAAAAAAATATAGAACAGGGTCGAATTGTAAACGATTTATGCAATCAAGGATTATCTTCTATGCAGACTGATTCACTTTTTTCAAATATAACGCAAAACCCGCAAAATGCAGAAAAAATCTATGGTGAATCACTTCTTCGTGAATTAACTGGATACGGAAGCGATAGTATAAAACGAAATGTCAAAACACCAGAATTTCAAAGAGAACTCAAAGGAAGATTAAAATCCAAAGTTCAACAATTACAAGATGAAAAAATCTTAGATGAAAAGGGTATTATTACCCAAGAAGCATTAAAAATGGCAAGTTTTCAACTCTATGTCGATGAGTTAGATACGATATTACCTAAAGGAATAAAGGGTGAACGTGAACACACACAGATTCATCAATACGGAATGCGAAGCGAAGCGCGAATGTACAAAAAAGGTGATAGTTACAAAAATGTTTCTGTACAAAAAACGATTAAAAAAGCAATTAGACGCGGAGACTCAGAACTAAAACCAGAACACTTGGTTGTGACAGACAGACAATCAAAAGGTGAAATAACCGTAGTGTATGCAATAGATGCCAGTGGTTCAATGCGAGGAAAGAAAATTCAGATGGCAAAAAAAGCAGGAGTCGCGCTTGGATACAAAGCTTCGCAAAACAAAGATTCAGTTGGATTAGTCGTATTTGCCCAGAGTATTCAAACAATAATACATCCAACAAATTTATTTGATGATATTTTAAATGCGCTTGTAAAAATACGAGTCGAAAAACAAACAGATATTGCGCTTGCAATTGCAAAAAGCATTTCACTCTTTGAAGACTCTCGTGGAACAAAACACTTAATTTTACTTTCAGATGCACAAACAACAGTTGGAAAAAATCCGTTTAAAGATGCACTCACTCAGGCAGCATATGCAAAATCTCTCGGAATTACTATTTCACTTATCGGTAT
>CAZUXP010000014.1:0-36643 GCA_964624275.1 uncultured Methanosarcinales archaeon | reverse complement strand
TATTTAATGTTAAATAAAAGTTTTGAGAAAGGGCATGTTCTTGTGATAGAATTGAAACGAGCTCATCAAATGTGAAACCTTTTTTTTTTGATCGCATATGAAATAATTTAATAACGAGATAGATTTCATCAGCCTTTTCTTTAAACGCAGCTTGTAGCGACTCAAAAGATCCAACAAGAGCAAGTATTTTAGGGAAAGTTTTGTTCATACACACTAAAATTTCTATCCATTTATATTCCTTTTTGGTTGATATTATAAATTATATAAAAAGCTTATTCAACACGTACTGTAATACCATTGAGATACGTATTTAATTCATCTATATGTCGTCGGTTTGGGTATATATTATATCCAATACTTTTTCCTGATAGAATTATTTCACTATCACCGTGGCTTGCTAGACCCATTCCAACAACTGCATAATATACATCTGTAAGTTCATTGGTAAGCATTGCGTGTACTGAGCGATGACCGTATCGATGATCTGCAAGTGGCATAACTTCAAAAGGTATATGATTTTGGTTTAAAAATGAATCAAGTAAATCTCCGTGATTCAAATATCCTAACGCTAAAAATGGTCCATTTTCAAGCATAATTTGAAGTGCTTTTAATTCAAGTTTTGAACCTTCAATTGTACAAATTCTTTCAATGTTCATGAATTGATAAATATTGTGAATATTTATAATACTTTTTAAAAATTACTACCGCAAGAGCTGTGTCTTCAGTCTTAATACTAAATGAAAAGCACGACCGACCTCATTTGCGAAATTATTATATAGAGCCTGCAACAAGCGACTCATATTGGTATTTTATGCCGAGGTGCTTTTCATTGCAAAACAGACTCTTAGTACACAGCCTACCACAAGACAACCACTATCTCAATATTTATAAATGAAATCGAATTTCAAATAATCATGTCTTATTCACACATAACTGTACAAGGAGCAAGGGAGCATAATCTTAAAAATATCACGGTTAAAATTCCAAAAGAATCATTAACTGTAATCACTGGTCTTTCTGGAAGTGGAAAGTCTACATTGGCTTTTGATACAATTTATGCCGAAGGACAACGCAGATACGTAGAATCACTTTCAGCATATGCAAGGCAATTCTTAGGAATAATGCAAAAGCCTGATGTTGACTCAATAGAGGGTTTGTCACCAGCAATTTCAATTGAGCAAAAAACAACAAGTAAAAACCCCCGCTCAACTGTTGGAACTGTAACTGAGATTTATGATTATTTACGATTATTATTTGCACGAATAGGAAGACCTCATTGTCCAATCTGTAATAAACCAATTATTCCGCAAACGACTCAAATGATTGTTGACACGATAAATGAATTTGAAACTGGAACAAAAATATTGATTCTCGCACCGGTAATTCGCGACATGAAAGGAACACATGAAGGAGTTTTTGAAAAATTTCTAAAAGAAGGTTTTACAAAAGCTCATATTGATGGTGAGATTTTTGAATTACAACAACCACCAAAACTAGGTCGATATCAAAAACATATTATTTCAATTGTTGTAGATAGACTTAAAATATCACAAGATGAAGATTTCATATCTCGATTAACTCAAAGCATTGATACTGCATGCCAATTTGGAAATGATATGGTACTTATTCAAAAAATTATTGATTCAAAAAATACTGAAGATTTTTTGTTTAATAAAAAAGGAGGTTGTCCAGATCATCCTCATATTCAATTCGAAGAACTTCAGCCACGAATGTTTTCTTTTAATTCACCATTTGGTGCTTGTCCAGATTGTCATGGTTTGGGTGTGAAAAAAGAACTTGATCCAAATAAATTGATTAATTATTCTAATTCACTTGCACAAGGGTGTGTGAAGACGTATAGGAGTCATGTTGATAGCTGGAGAAAAAATCAGTTAATAACTGTTGCAAAATATCATAACATCGATATTTTTAAACCTTTTAAAGATTTATCAAAAAACCACCATGATATTTTATTATACGGTGATTCAAAAACTGACTCTGGTCGTGATTATGGATCAAATTATTGGGGTAAAGATGCATTTGAAGGTATAATACCACAGCATCAACGATTATATCAAACTACTGAGTCTGATAAACGACGCGAAGAATATGAGAAATATATGCGTGATACACATTGTTCAACTTGTGATGGGAAACGTCTTAAACCTCAATCATTAAGCGTATATATTAAAAATAAAAATATTATTGATATAACAGATATGTCTATTCGCGATGTTCGTCTTTTTTTTACAACTTTAAAATTTACAAAAAAAGAAACTCATATTGCTAAACAAATTCTCAAAGAAATTCAAGAACGAGTTTCATTTTTATATAATGTTGGTTTAGGTTATTTAACACTTTCGCGAAGTGCCGGCACATTATCTGGAGGAGAAGCACAACGAATCAGACTTGCAACACAGATCGGTGCAAATTTAACAGGTGTATTATATGTACTTGATGAGCCAAGTATAGGATTACATCAACGTGATAATGATAAATTGATTCAAACATTGCAAAAACTTCGTGATTTGGGTAACACGTTAATTGTTGTTGAACACGATGAAGATACGATGAATGCAGCAGATTACATTATTGATATTGGACCTGGTGCAGGAGTTCACGGTGGAGAAATTGTATTTAGCGGAAAACCATCAGACATATTACTGTGCGAAAAATCATTAACAGGTAAATATCTTTCAAAAAAAGAAATTATTTCGCTTCCAAAAAAAAGACGAACTTTTAGTGAACACATTACAATTAAAAATGCAACAGAACATAATTTACAGAATATAACAGTCGATATTCCTCTTGGTGTATTAACCGTTATAACAGGTGTTTCAGGAAGTGGGAAATCTACATTAATAAATGAAACACTTGCAAAAGCTTTGCAAAATTTTGTAAATAAATCATCACATACTGTTGGAAAGCATGATTCCATAACAGGTATAGAAAAAATCGATAAAATTGTTGTTATCGATCAATCTCCAATAGGGAGAACGCCAAGAAGTAATCCTGCAACATATACAAATGTGTTTACGGATATTCGCGAATTATTTGCAAAAACAAAACTTGCAAAAGAACGTGGTTATACTCCAGGAAGATTCTCTTTTAATGTTGCAGGGGGACGATGTGATACATGTAATGGTGATGGTGTTTTAAAAATCGAAATGAATTTTTTGCCTGATGTATATGTACCGTGTGAAGTTTGTAAAGGAAAGCGGTATAATGCAGAAACATTAGATGTAAACTATAAACAAAAAAATATTTCTGATGTGTTAGACATGACTGTTGAAGAAGCTGCAAAATTTTTTGAAAACATACCTCGTATTCAACAAAAACTTCAAACACTTAATGATGTAGGTTTAGGTTACATTAAACTTGGACAAAGTGCGACAACGCTTTCAGGTGGTGAAGCACAACGGATAAAATTAACAAGTGAATTATCAAAACGCGCAACAGGTAATACTATTTATATACTTGATGAACCAACAACTGGTTTGCATTTTGATGACGTGAAAAAACTCTTAGATGTATTAAATAGACTAGTAAAAAAAGGAAATACAGTCTTAGTAATTGAACATAATTTAGATGTAATTAAATCAGGTGATTGGATAATTGACATGGGTCCCGAAGGGGGTAGTGGTGGAGGAAAAGTTATTGCACAAGGTACACCTGAAAAAATTGTCGCTGAAAAAGATAGTTTTACAGGACAATATCTCAAGAAAGTCTTGTAAGGGATTTTAGTTTGTAAAACAGAATAAATCGCTTGTTTTTTGTAAACCTTTTTGGTAATCTTCATAATGATTTGTTAATTCTTCAAATATTTGCGCACGATTCGTTGTTTCAAATTTTTGTTCTAAAAGCTCTTTTGCGTTTGCATATGATGCTTTACCAGTTGTTTGTAATTGAACCCATCCAACTGATGAATTATTGTGAGAGGTACTTTTATAAAAAATTCCACCACGTATAAGATTAATATCACCTTTTTCTTCAAAGAATATTATTTTAGTTGGAATTGACCAGTATTCTTCGGGTTGATCAGATATAAAACAAAAATCATCAACAGTTACATTTCCGTCTCGTTTTCTTCCTGCAAGTGGATCGGTAAGTAAAGCAGAAATTTTTGGAAAAACGATTGGATTTGATTCGCTAAAGATGTAGAGTGTGATAGCGTGTGCAAATGCTTGTATTTCACGTTTTGTAGTTAAAAATGAAGATGATTCTGTGAGCGTATCTAGTGTTTGTGCGAGTTTACCTTTATCTAACTTTTCTAAATTCAATAACTGCGATGCAAATAATTCGTAAGCAGAGTCAGTTGCATTTAAGACATTCATAAAAGATGTATATAGTTTTATTAATTTATATATATTTAGTTTTTGTAATCACAAAAACGTAGTTTTTTAAATATTCCAATATTCATATATTGTATGGTTGATTTTACACACATACCTTCAAAATCAGGATGTTATTTGTATTACGATTCACAAAATATAATTATATACATTGGTAAAGCAAAGAATCTTAAAAAACGAGTTTCACAATATTTTGTAAAAAATCAAGAACAGCAAAAAACAATTGAACTTGTAAAACATATTCATCGCATTGATTTTGTGATAACAGATTCTGAAGTTGAAGCATTATTATTAGAATCACGTCTGATTAAAAAACATAAACCAAAATATAATTTAGTCTTAAAAGAAAATGAACGTTATGCATATATTAAAATAACAGATGAAGAGTATCCTCGTATAATAACTGCAAGAAAAAAAGATGCGAAGGGTGAATATTTTGGTCCGTTTATATCAGGATATCAACGTATATTAACACTCAAAACATTAAATCGTGTATTTGAACTTAAAACATGTATAAGAGATTGTATCAAACCTGGATTACAGTATCAAATAGGTCAGTGTTCGTGTCCAAAAGCAACTGGTATCTCAAAATCAGAGTATGCAAAAAGAATTCAAATTGTAAAAAAAGTTCTAAAAGGCCAAGTGAAACCTGTTATTGAAAAACTTCAAGAAGAAATGATGTTTTTTGCATCGAAAAAACAGTATGAGTATGCAAAACTACGCCGCGATCAAATACAAGCAATTGAGCAACTTGGTGAAAAACAAAAAATTGAAACACATCGAGAATTTGACCAAGATATTATAGGTTGTTCGTATGATGGTAAACAAATAAGTTATTTTATTTTTCGAATAATTCAAGGAACTATTCACCAAAAACAAACGTATTGTGTTATTATGAGTGAAGATATCCAACAAACACATGAACAGTTTTTTATGCAACATTATGATGAAAAAATTCCGCCGAAACAAATTTGTATTTCAGACAACATAAATGTTGATGTTGAAATATTAAGTTCTGCTTTGTCACAAAAAACATCATATACGGTTACATTTCATATTCCCAAAAGAGGAGATTTGGCAGGTTTAGTATCACTTGCTCAAACAAATGCTGATTATCTTTTGGCTAAAGAAAATCCACAATTAATCGAATTAAAAAAAGTCATTCATTTACCCTTCATTCCAAAAAATATCGAATGTTATGACATATCAAATTTAAAAAATGAATATATAGTTGGTGCAAAAGTTCATTTTTTAGATGGTAAACCACAAAAAAATTTGTATCGTAAATATAAAATTCGCTGGACAAAGACTCAAAATGATTTTGCAGCAATGTATGAAGTATTAATTAGGAGATTTAAACGAGTTGATACTGAACCTCTGCCCCAATTAATTGTAATTGACGGGGGTAAGGGGCAGCTTCAAATGGCACTAAAAGCTGCAAAACATGTTGGTGTTCATGTCCCAATGATTGGATTAGCAAAACAAGAAGAAGAAATTCATTTTCCTGCAAATATCAAACCGCTTCAAACAAATAAGAATAATACAAAAAACGAAGGTATTCGGTTATTGATTCAAATACGAGATGAAACACACCGGTTTGTTTTAGCATATCATAAAAAATTACGTGATTCGCAGTTTACAAAATAAACAATATAATATTATGCATTTATTCTATCGTAATCCATTAAATAATAACATTTATAAATTGTTATCACTTTCGCGTGAAAATGGGTGATTCATTAATACAAAACGCGAGTGAAATACTTTTAGGTACTGCAAAAGATGAGAATGGTAAACGAATTCAGCGATGGTCAAGTAGATTTTCTGCTTTAGAATCGGAGTTTTCTCGATTAGAAGAATTACGAGATACAAATCAGATTGATACTTTTTCTTTTTTTGCTCAAAGCAAAAAATTAACTGAGTTATTTTATCAAACAACCGTTAAAAATAAAGCTATTCGAAAAAATAAACAACAAAATTCAGCCTTTGCATCTCAATTCCAAGCAATCCGAAATAGAGTAGACTCACTTGGATTTGTACATACAAAAATATCATCACCCGTATTGCAATCTATACATACAATTGAATCAATACTTGAAGGTCATGGTAAAACAGATGGTGGAAAAAGAATTTTTTTATGGGATAATCGAATAGATGCAATACAAAAAGAAATTCAAAAAATATATGCTTATGAAAAAACACATATGATTTCTACTGATGCTGGAGTTGTAACTAGACAGAAAATTCAAAGATTAGTATCTTCGTATATACCGGCAAGTCAAAATGCGTCGATGAAATTAACACATAATGACACATTCGCACAAAAAGTTACAGGAGTTTACCAAACTCTTGATGATATTACTTCAACTTTTGATTCCAATCTTGTCAAAAAAATTGAATCTAAATCAGAACAGAAACAAGTTTATGTAAAACCACAATTTGCTGAAGGAAAAATTGTTTCATTTGGTCGTGATGTTGTATATACTGAAAATGTGAACCCTCCAAAATCAACATTAAAAAAAGTTGCAAAATTGGCGGCAGCCGCAGTAATTGGAATTGGTTATTTTTTGGGTTATTCTGCACTTTCACCATCTTCAAGCGAATCTGACGAATTACATGTACAAGAATCACATGTACAAGAATCACATGTACAAGAATCACATGAATTAGATGAATTATATGTAAAACAAAATCCACATTTTTTTTCATTGGATGAGTATTTTGAAACATTATCTCACAATATATCATCGTTTGTAAAACCAACTCCTGAAGTGTCAGTTTCTTATACAAAAAATGAACAGAATTTAGCTGAAGAAGAAGAACAAAAAACACGCGAACATCTTATTCAAAGAGCACAATTTAAAAAATCAGAACAGTTTCAATCAGAATCAATTCAAGAACCAGTTTCATCAATAGATCGAGTTTTACAATCTGTTGAAGATTCAAAACAAGTTGCAGTTCATACATCGCATTCAGATAATTCTTATGTTCAACACGAAATTGCAAAAGCAAAAAGCGGTTTTACAGATGATATGAGTTATGTGCAAGATGTTGTGAATTCAACAGGAATACAAAGAACATTGCCAACTCAACAAGTAGAACAAAACGAAACGAATTCTGATGTTTATTCTGCATTACAATTGGCGGTGAAGCTTTCAAAACAAGGAAAATCATCACAGGAAATTAGTACAGAAATAAATTCACAGTATCAAAAAAACGAAAAATCTTTAGAAGAAAAAACTTTTGAAGATGCAACGAATCTTTCTGAGCAAATGCAAAAAAATATACAGATGTTAGAAACATCATCTAAAAATAGTTTAAACGATCCAATTCAAAATTTTTTATTTGAATCGTATGCGCAATATTCGACTTATTCAGATTCATCTTTTAATGCAAACTTAATGAAAGAAACACAAAAGAGATTACAGACACATTATGGAGAAAAAATTAATCCTGCAAATGTTAAATCTCAAGGTGAAAAATTGTTTCTCGTTTCACAAGTATATTCGGGTTTGTGGACTATGATAAATCATCCATTAATGCCTCAGAGAAATTTAAAAGATTATCAAAGTGCAAAAAATCATGTTCATGAACTTTTAAGTGAAAATCATTCTCCAATAGAAATCGAAAAAATTGCGATTGCAACAATGTTACACCCCAAAGGTTTTGAATCGGGTATTACTGATTTAACAGCTGTAATCAGTCAACCATCATCGTATTTAGTAAAAAATGACTAGCGTGTATTTTCAAAAAGTCCAATCAGTACATGATATTTTGTTTAATCTTTTCTTAGATGAAACTAAACGAGACGAGGAACATTTTAAGTATCTTTCACAAAAAATTTCAG
Organism: uncultured Methanosarcinales archaeon; assembly: GCA_964624275.1. Classification (GTDB taxonomy): domain Archaea; phylum Nanobdellota; class Nanobdellia; order Woesearchaeales; family DATGWN01; genus CAZUXP01. Next base: position 28,444 of record CAZUXP010000014.1, on the reverse strand, counting down.
ATTTACAAAAACCTGTTGTTGTGCTTGATCAAGCAAAAAAATGTTTGGATCGTTATCCAACACTGCTCAGTATGTTTGAATTAAAAAATGAAATTATTGTTTTAGGAAAAAGAATAAATAAGAATAAGAGTATTGAAGAAAATGCGTATCGAAGTACTCTTGAAACCAGATTTAATAAATCCGGTTCTTTAGTAGGATTTCAGGCTGTTTTACAAGGTGGGACGTCAATTAATTCTTCATATTTTATGCATTCTGCAAGAGTTGGTATGCAATTATCTTTTCCATTTTTACAAATTGATACCAAGTCTGCTTCATTATATTCAGGAGTTGCATTGTCATCAGAAGAACACACATTTTTTTCAACATCAGTACATACACCTTCATCAAATTATAATTTTCATTCTTTTATAGATTTTGTAAGAACGTATGTTTCGCAAGTCAATATACAAGAAGGTAAAGATAAAAAACTCTGCTATCTTCAATTAAGTAAATAATTCTTATTTAGTAACACATTAAAACTTTGAAAATATTTTGCTTTTAAATAAAAGAATATGTTTTCTGAAACTTTAATAAAATCAAAGAATATTTATAAATGAAGAAGTATGAAATAGTATAAAAAGAGGTTTTTTATGAGAAAAGCACAAATTTCCGCGTTTATAATAATTGGGATGATTACACTTTTAATAGTCTCTCTTGTATTAATCATTCAAAATCTCAGTGCAGAAAGCACTCCAGAACAAACCGCCATTTTTTCAGGAACACAATTTGCGCTGTATCCAGTTGATCAATATATTGATGTTTGTGTTGAGCAAGAGTTAAAAGAAATATTAGAAGTTATTGGAAAAAATGGTGGTTTATATAATACTTCTTCAAATGAGTTTTCATCATTACCACTTACTTTTGAATATTATTTGTATCAAAATAATTCGTACTTATTCCATAATATGAAAAAAGAGAATCAGCTTCCAATTACTCCGCAATTTGTCAGTCAACAAATCGACACCGTTTTATCTGAAAAGCTTGATTCATGTTTTAGTGAAAAACGATACATCGAACAAGGTTATAATATTACAACTGGTTCGTTTCAAACATTTACGACAATTCGAAATCATGAAATTTCTGTTCAAGTCGATTTTCCTGTTTCATTAAAACGCGAAGATATTGATTTTTTTCAAGATTCATTTTCAGTTCAAATTTCGTATCCTTTTGGTTTTGCGTTACAGACGATTCGTCAAATAGTAAATGAACAAACCGAAAAAGGTTTTGTTGATCAACAATTTTATATGCATCAATTTGCAAATGACGGCTTTGATCAACCATCTCTTATTATTCAAAAACATACACCATATCCACATACTCTATTTGAAATAAAAATAAGTGAAGGTGGAATTCATATCCCATTTTATTTTGGAGTTGAGGGTGAAGATGTTTTTTTTGATGGTGAGTTTGAGTTAGAACGACTTGCATATACCACAAACACTGATTCGTGTTGTGTCATTGAGAACACATGTTATAGCGATATTACTCGAAGTGATTGTCCACTTTTAAATGGACGTGTGCAGACTTCTTGTTCTTGTACGGAAAATGACGATGTAACTCAGAACATAGAGATTGAGCATTTTTCTTCTTGTGGTTCGATTAAATCAGGAAGTTCGATTTGTCAAGAAGTACCTGGTGTTGGTGGTGTTTTTCAAAGAAAATTATGTGTTGATGGAGAGTGGTTAGTCGAAGATTGCCGGGATTATTTTCAAGAAGTATGTGCACAAACTCAATTTGATAATCGTATTTTTTCTCAGTGTCGACTGAATACCGCACCATTATGTGGTGAATGTGAAACGCAAGAGTGTTGTGAATCACTGGATTGTCAATATGTTGAAAATAGTTGTTTGCCAAAAAAATCAATAGGATTACCATTTTGGGATGCGCAAGTTACGCAAGAGTATTGTTCGCAAACATTTTCAACTTATTCATCATCGATTCAGAATAGTTTGCAAGCTCAACTAACTTGTGCCCAGATAGGTGATTGTGGCTTAAAACCAAATTACGCAGGAGAATTTACAACTGAACCTGAATTATTTTATCGTGATAGACTTACTGAATTAAATCAAAGAAGTGAATTAGAATTTATGTATAATTATTCACTTAAGACTTTTATATCTCAATTACCAAATAAAAATCAAATTCAATTCGAACAACAATCCTTTTCGCAAGTTTTAACAAACGCACTTATTCAATTAGACGAGCTTACAAATATGCCTATTGAATCATTTCTGAATCCTGAAAATACTGTTGATTTTACTCAGCAATATTCTTGTTTTGCATATAATCCACCCAGAGAAAACAATTGTAACATTTGTGGTATGTACAGTACCTGTACGGAATATTCCTGTAATAGTTTAGGAACTGGTTGTCAGTATAAAATAGAAAATGGTGTTGGTGTATGTACATCTTCTATTATAGTTGAAGAATCAAATTTTATCGAAAAAATAACAGTTAATGAAAAAACAGCAGTTCCTCTTAGTATTGGACAAAGAAAGGGTTTTAAAGCATCTGAAGAAATATCTTCTACTGAATTAATGACAATTTCATTTCAAACAAAACAACCTTCTTTATGTCGACCAACATATTTACCAGATGCCCCATATAGTTCAATTCGTTCATCGGATTTATCATTGAGTCAATATTCAACAAATCACACATTACGAATTCGGTTTGTAAATGATTTACCAATTTTTGAGAAGATAAAAGATCATTTTGAGGTTTTAGATTTCGAATCCCTCGTAGATGCTATAATTTCTTTTAAATATCAAATAGATCAACTACGTAGTCAATATCCTCACATTACAAACTTTAATCCACCTTTTTATCCTCATATTTCAAACTTTATAACAGCATATCTTCAAGATGAAACTAAAGAAATCATGTCATATTTAGTTTCGCAACTTGAGGAAAAAACATTTGCAGTGTTTTTTTCTTGCAAGACAATTTCTGGTGATGAATTTAGTCAAACACCTTTCGTATTATTTTCCTTGCAAAATCATTGTGTGAATGAAGAACCAAAAATTCATTTGATAAGAGGAGACAAAGGTGATTTTGTCGAAAACGATTTTTATGTATTTACTGATCAGTTAAGTGTTTGTCGATTTGATACAACACCTAAATCATATGATGATTTAGATTTTGAAATGAATTGTCCTCATTCGATTTACAATTTGTCACAATTAGAAGATGGATATTATCAATGTATGGGTAATATTAACGAGTATAATATCACAGCTCCAAAAAAAATATATATTCAATGTATGCAAAATGAAAACTTGTTTTTGTCAAATATTCAGCAAAACATTCAATTAACCTATAATGAGTCTGCATTAATTGAACCTGAAATTTCAATTCAGGATTTACCAAATAATATAACCTATTCCAATCAAACTCGTGTTACCATATCTTTTATTCAACCTTATTCATGTCAGTTTGATGATGTTCAAATTCCGTGCCAGTTAGATTCGTGTATGATTCAAACAGATTTACTTAAAAATAAAACACAAGGTTTTCTATCTTGTCAACAGAGAGATACATATTCATATTGTCAGGATTCTCAACCAATAGTCCAATCAGAACACACAGTTTTTGATTTAGTTCGACTTGAAAATTTTTCAATTCAAAATATAATTGAAGATTCACAATTAATTGTTGAATCAACAGATAAACGAGCATTTACGTGTGAATTTATTCAACTAGATTCACAAATAATATTAGATTCGCAAGATGATTTTGTTTTTTTACAAATTACGGATGAATTGAAAAATAAACAAGGGGTTCTTTTTTGTGAAGATGAGTTTGATAATTTTGTTGAAAAAACAATTACATTATCTGAATAACGAATATATGTCTTGTTAAAGTTTTATGAACGGGAATAGTTGTTTGAAAATTGATAGAAAAAGAGCTGTTTTGGCAAACATTTGTGATAGATTCTGGCTGATTTGTGCATAAAACAATTTTGTTTGTGAGTTTTTGTTTTTGTACGTGTAATATAAAATTCTTGTACAAGTTTGGTGATATGTTTTTTGTATTTATTCCATACGGTAAATCACATACAATAGCATTGACTTTTTGCGTGATTGTTGTTGCGTCTGTAATTTGAAATGAATAGTTTGCATGAGGCGGGATGTTGGTGCGCTGTTGTATAAAATTATCTCTAGCAACTTTAATATTTTCTCTTGATATATCTGATCCAATTACGGTAAAACCCATTTTTATTGCCTGATATAATATACCTGCAAACCCACAAAATGGATCTAAAATGATTCCTTTTTGTAATTCTGTTAGATTTATCATTGCTCTTGCAATCTGCGGATTTGTACTAAAGGAATGCGAGTACATCTGATTTTTTTTCTCTGTCATAAAAGTGTTTGTATTGATATGAATTAATTTTGTAAACAAAACTTTTTCTTTGGCACAGTAAATGATATACGTACTCTGAGGTTCTTTCATTACAATCTTTGGTTTTTTTTGAGAAGAATAAATATGTGTATATATTTTTCGGATATCTTTTTCAGACAATGTGCTAGGATTTTGATTGTGCGTAAAATCAATTTTATAACTTTTGTCGTGTAATTCAAAAGTTGTTTGAAAAAACGTTTGAATACTTCCTTCAAATAGAACCCGTGCAACTTTTTTAGTACAAGCAAGTTTATCTAAGTTTTGATGTTTTTTTTGAGATTGTACTTTCAGATAACCATCTTTGAGATATTCAACTTGTGTGATGATTGTGTTTAGCTGTACACTGAGAATTTCTTGTTGGGCAAGTTTACTAAAAGCTTGTGTATAATTGTATACATACGTGTACGCTTCTTTCATGAGAAATATAGAAATACGAATATTTATTAATACTTCGTTTCATTTATAATATAGTGGAAACTAATCAAAAATTAAAACGAGGTCGAAAACCAAACTCACGTATCAGGCAAAATCTTGTTGAAATGTTATATTTTCTTGAATCAATAAATGGATATGAGGCGTATAAAATGTATATGAGTATTTTTGATTCATGTTCACAAAGAAGTATTTATTATCATCTAAGCCGTGGAATTGAAACAAATGAGTTTTGTATTGATTCAGTTCAAACTCAAACGGGAGATTTTTCTTGGGGTAAAAATTCTCAGCATGTGTATTATCGTTTGGGTAAATCTGCAAAACCCCAGATTAAAAAATCAGTTCAAGAAGCAGTAAATCTATATCAACGTCAGAAAAAGAAGAAATTAGATGAAGATGTTTATAAATAAGTATTGATTAAAATTTATTTTTGATTTGCTAATAAGACATCTTTTCGTAAGATTGTTGTTCTTCCTGAATGTTGTGATAATTCAGTCGCTTTTTTTGCAATTTTTTGAGAAAAAACAGAAACATGTTGTTGAAGTAATGCAGCAGCATCGTAAGAAATCCGTAATGATGTTTCCTCAAACATAATACGCTTTATTGGTATGATTCCTATAATTTCCGTATTTTTTGGCATTATAAAAGATGACGAAGTTTTTCTATACACTCTGCAACTTCAAGACCTTTTTTTGTCAATGTAATAATTTTAAGTCTACCTTTCTTTTGAAATGTAACGAGTTTTGCTTTTTCCATTTCTTGCAAAATTTTCACGACGTGCGAGTATGTGCAATCTATTGTTTTTGCAACTGTTGAAGCATAGATATTATCTTTTGAATTCTTTAGATTTAAGAGAAGTAATGCTGGTTTTTCCCTAAAAAATACATTGAAAATGTGTTCATTTATCATTTATAATTTCCCCTATGAAATATAATTAGAATAAAAGAAGGTATATTTAAATCTTTTCATTTATATTCTTTAAAAGATATACTATATTGCGTACTATTCAATGACATATGATATGAGACGGCTTGATTGAAAAAATCATTTTGAAGAAAAAAATATGCGCACCCTACAATAAAACGAGAATATGTAGTGATTATTGAACAATCTGATTGTTTAACACTGTTTTGCGTACCTATTTTTTCATATTACGTTATTTTCGGATAAAGTCCCATATAAGACTAAAGATTTTTAAAGATATATATTCAAAAAGAGTATAAGTATGATTCAACGAAAATATAGTTTGAAAAAAGAGGATTTGTACGTGTCATCAATTGAAAATACTGATACTTTTTTTCTCACTGATAAAAAAGGAGGTTATTATTTTTCCCATATTTCAAAAAAAATACGAGACTATTCTCATTATTGTGGTGCTTTTTTTTCTTATAAAACTCCTCTAGGTTGGAATATGTATAAAACAATTACTCCAATTCAATTAGATAAATCCGTTAAATCGCTCCAAACTGATTTTTGTCAAACAACTGTTACATTTGAAGATAAAACTTCTGTTACATATCATATGGATGAATCAATGGTTCAGATATTTATTCAAAATTATACAGGTAATATAGATATACCATTTGATTGTCGACCCATCTATCATTTTGATGATATGGATAAAGAATATACATATAAAAAAATAGATGGTTTTCATATTTTTACCTTTATGCAACAAAATCATCAATTAGAAAATGGACAACCAAATTCATGCGTCATAGGGATAAAAACATCAGCTGAATTTAAAACAAATCCTTCGTGGTTTAATCAATCGTATTATCTTGAACAAAAACGACAAACACAACCTCAATCGTACTGGGTATATAAACCAGGAAGTTTTTTTGTTGATTCATCAGCTGAATTTACAATTGCATATGGTTTTGATTTAAAACAAGTTATACAGAAACTTGAATCAATAACACAAACAAAACAAAACAAAATCATACAAAATACTATTCAAGACTCTTTTTTACCGACGCTTCAAAAAAAACAACGATTTTGTTATATGGCATCATTACAAACAATTTTTGATTTACAAGTACATCATCATGGTTATGAAGGGTTATATGCTGGTTTACCATGGTTTTTTGATTTTTGGACTCGTGATGAAGCGATTAGTCTCGGTTCATTTATATCCATTGGTAAATATGATTTTGTAAAGCGGGTAATATTTCGTCAATTACGTCATTTGCAGGATGATGGAAGAATACAAAATCGAGTTCCATTTAGTGAACTTGGAAGTGCGGATGGTATTGGTTGGACTTGTAAAAGATTACACGAGTTATTACAAGTTGCTAATTTAGAAAAATCAGAATTAGAGTTTTTATTTACTTACTTGAAAATAAGTCAAAAAAATATTGAACAAACATATTTACAAGACGGGTTGATTTACAATAAACCCTTAGAAACATGGATGGATACTGGTAATCCGTATGATGTGCGCGATGGTTTTCGAATTGAAATTCAAGCTTTATATGCAGTTCAACTTCAAACGCTTAGTGAACTTGCAAAACGTCTTGAAAAAGCAATTGAATATGAGTATTATATACAAAAAGAAAAAGAATTTGTTCGTTCTGTTCAACTAAAATTATGTACTTCGATTGTATATGATGGTTTGAATGTAAATGGGGAATTAGATCAAACAACACGTCCAAATGTATTTTTAGCGCATTACATTTATCCAAAATTATGTCTTAAAACCGTTTGGAAAAAAACATTTAAAATATGTTTAAACGAATTATGGCAAGATTGGGGTGGTATCAGTACAATCTCAAAAAATAATCCGTTATATAAATCAACATATACTGGCCAAACAAATGAAAGTTATCATCGTGGGGATGTTTGGTTTTGGGTAAATAATGTTTGTGCGATAAGTTTGGATTCAATTGGCGGTTTTGATTCATATGTTCGAAAAATAATTCAAAGTAGTATGAGTGAGATTTTGAGTATGGGTGCTTTTGGACGTCACGCAGAAGTTTCTTCAGCACAGCAATTAAGTAGTCATGGCTGTTTGATGCAATTGTGGAGCAGTGCATTGTTTGTTGAGTGTATACAGAAACTATATAAAAAATAACTATTTTCTATTTATTATGAAACTTGTGCAAACCAAAGATGGTACATTTACGTATTTTCATGATGAACATCAACAAACTTATCACTCAATGAGTGGTGCGTATGAAGAAGCTGTTGAAAAATACGTAAAACCAACACAAGTAACTCACAATTCAGTTATTTTAGATTATTGTTTTGGACTTGGATATAATACACTTGCAACAATATTTTCATACGATTCAGTTCATATTACAGCGATTGAAAAAGATACAGATTTGTTGTGTTCTTTATCACAAATTACCTTTCAAGATCCGTTACTTCATGCGTTGTATCAACAACTTGTTGGGCAAATTACTCAACAAGTATTGCTTGGTAAAACCGATTTTACAATTATCGTGCATATGGCAACAATTCGTTTTATTGTCGGTGACGTAATGCAAGCAATACCTCGCTTATCTTCTGATTACTTTGATGCAATTTATTTTGATCCGTTCTCATATCAAAAGCAACCAGAATTATGGTCACAAGATCAATTTCGTGAATGTTATCGAATAGTAAAAAAAGATGGGAGATTAGCGACATACAGTTGTGCAAAACCAGTTAGAGATAATATGCGTTTTGCAGATTTTGTTGTTTTCGATGGTCCAATTATTGGACGTAAAAGCCCTGGAACGATTGGAGTAAAAAAACACTGAATATAGAAATAACCAAAGGTTTATTGAAACTGAAATAATCCGATTTTTTGACATCGATTGTATAATTCTTGAGTCATAATTAAATCTTGTTCAAGATATTTTATAATTGATTTAATATCACCTTTTTCATAAAACATTGGAATATCAGAGTTTTGAATGTTGTTATATTTTCCATCAACACCGATTAATTTTGCATAGTCATTTAGAGTTCCTTTCTTCATGTATGTGTGGAAAAATGTCAGATAATCACGTAAATCAATAATTTGACGTCGTGTTAATGGAAATAATGGTATAGTATGTGTGAGTGATCGAACAATGAGAAAATGCATATCAAATTGTTTAACATTAAATCCGATGAGTTTGATATATCCTTTATGATTATCTGCAATAGATTTAATCTTTTGCCAAAATTTGGTAAGTAATTGTTTTTCATCACCAGTAAAAATAAACGATTCCGTATCATGTCGAATTCCAATTGCAATAATTTTTCCTGTAATAGGAGAAAGCGCGCCAATATCAACTGTTTCACCATTATCGGTAAGTTTAATATGTTTTTTTGGTTGTAACGGTGCAGTTTCAATGTCAAAAATGATATTCATAGAATAAAGAGTAATTGTTCCATCTTTATGTATTTTTTGGATAATTATTCGAAAATTTGATTGAAATCATCGAAAATAGGCATTTGTAACATATTGTTGAACCATTCGGTGTGTATGAAAAAACGATCCATTCATTGCAATTGCATGTTTCATAATTGAAGCCCATTCTTTTTTATCCTGATAATATGTGGGAAGAATCTCATGTTCGAGTTTTTCATATAAATCTTTCGCATCAACATTAGAATTATCTTGTTCATTAAATTTATCACTTCCAATACTCCAACCTGTTTTTTTATGAATACAACCTTCTATCCACCATCCATCGAGTATAGAAAAATGTGGAACTCCATTTAATGCTGCTTTCATTCCACTTGTTCCTGATGCTTCTAATGGACGCATAGGTGTGTTCAACCAAACATCAACACCACTCACTAATTTTTTTGCAAGTCCCATATCATAATTCTCCAAATAAATGAGTTGTATGTCTGGGAGTAATTGTGGTGCAAGATTATGAAGTTTTTGAATAAGTTCTTTACCTTGTGTATCTTGTATATGTGCTTTACCACCAAAAATAAGTTGAATTTTTCCTTTACGCTGTGCGATTGCTTTTAACCATTCGATATCATAAAATAATAGTTCAGCTCGTTTATACGCTGTTGCTCGTCTTGCAAATCCAATTGTAAAAACTTCTGTGTTAAATGTGACACCGTATTTTTCTTTTATTTCATCAAATAACACTTTTTTATTTAATTTATGTGCGCCCCAAATTTCTTCATCTGGAATTGATAATGTTGCTCGAAGTGAAAATGGATCATGTCTCCAATCAGGTATATGGTTACTAAAAACAAGTGCCATATTATTTGAGATCCAAGTTGAACTATGAATACCGTTTGTAATTGAATGTATTTCGCGCCCAGGAAACATCTGCATAGAAACTTCTTTGTGTCGTTTTGCTACACCATTAACATATGTTGAAAGATTAAGTGCAAGATAGGTCATGTTAAATTTACCATCATGCTCAGCGAGTTTTGTGTGCCAAGGATAATAATCTTTAATAACGCGCCCAACCATTTCAATATCAAATGTATCGTGTCCTGCAGCAACAGGTGTGTGAGTTGTAAAAACACATTTTTCTTTAACACATTCGATGTCCATGCTATATCTATGTAATAATTCTATTGTTGCAAGTGCTGCATGACCTTCGTTTAAATGATATTTTTCAAGACAGTTATAACCTAATTCAGTGAGCATTCGCATTCCGCCGATACCTAAGATTACTTCTTGACAAAATCTATAATATCGGTCTCCACCGTATAAATGATCAGTTAATTGTCTATCAAATTCGCTGTTTTCTTCTAAATCACTTGTTAAAAATATAACTGGTATTTCAAAACCTCGTTCTCCAACTACTGTATATTGCCAAGCACTTAAAGTAACAGTTCGACTTTCAATTTCAACTGTACATGTTGCATCAAGTTTTGTTAAATATTTTGTAATAGTCCAATGAAATGGTTCTTCAATCTGTTGACCATCATCAGTAATTTTTTGGTAAAAATATCCTTGTTTATTCAGTAAGCTGACACAAACTGTCGGAACAGACAAATCAGCCATAGATTTAATCGTATCTCCAGCTAAAATTCCAAGTCCACCTGAATATGTTGGGATTTTTTCTGTGAGTCCAATTTCCATAGTAAAATACGCTATTCTTCTTTCATGTGGTTTCATTGTGTAGTTCCCCGTATAGCAAAATCTTGTGCAATTTTGTAATTTTGAATAAGTGTTTTCCAATCTGCGCGTTCTGAAAGTATTTTTGCGTGAATTCGGAGTTTATCAAATTCGTTTTGTTTTAATGATAAGAGTTCAGTTGTTAAATTAACAAATTGAGTAATTACATCTTCAGTTGATTTTGAGCGTCTTTCTAATACGAAAACACCTTCATGATCTTGTTGTTGCATAAATTTTCCAAATCCTGCTAAGTCGGTTGTAATAACAGGTACGGACACTGCAATACCTTCTAAAGGTGTATATCCCCATGGTTCGTAGTATGAACAAAACACACCTAAATCACATCCTGCTGTTGCTTCGTAGTACGTCATATCTAAAAGCGTATCAACATTTGAAAGATATGTTGGGTAGTATACTATTTTGACTCGATCATCTTCAGTATTTTGCAAACCATTCATTTTTGCTAAATTCAAAATTTCGTTTTGTTCTTCATTGATGTAATGTGTTGAAAATGGTGCATTTGTATGTGGTTTACAAAATGTGAGTTTGAGTTGTTGTGCAATTGCAAGTGATTCTTGATTTAAATGTGTTGGAATTGACTCAAGTGAATCTTTATCAAGTATTTTTTGCAATAATTCTTTTTTCATATTTTCAGAAATTTTTTCAATAAATCGACTTATTCGTCGAAATTCAACTTTTTGTTCAAGAAGTTCCTTTTTTACTCCAAATTCTTCGTATGGAACCATGATAAAACACACAATAGTTTTTTTTGTGAGTTTTTCATCAGTTGTATTTTTCAGTAATGTGTTGAGTCTTCCCAGTGCTTGTAATGATATATCGATACCTTTATTTTTTACTTCATGCCGACCGGATATAAATAATTTTGTTGTATGTTCTAAATCAAAAGTGTGATAGGGATAAAAAAAATATCGTAAGAATTCGTCAATTCTTTTTTTTGATTCAAGATGTTGATTACCCATATTTGTGTAGGATGGAAATTGTCTTGAATCAAGACCGTTTAAAAGTAGGACTTCTGGTTTACGCCCTAATATATATTCTGCTTCAATTGCAGTAAGTTCACTTACTGTTGTAAATACATCGCAGTGTTGTGCGGATGCCTTTTCTGCAGTATATTTTTCATGAACTCCTAATTTTTTTGCTTCAGATTCTGGATTTAATGTTTCAAGTAACCCATAAAGATCTTGACCGCTTCCACAAATTGAACGACCAAGCATTGTTGCATGTGTTGTGAATATTGTTTTACAATTCGTTTTAAACATTTGCAAAAATAAATTAACAAATCCGCACATCCATTCATGTGTGTGAGAAATAACATCGTCTTGTGAATATAGCTTATCAATAAGTACTGAAATTATTTTTGCAACTGTTGCGCTAAATACAATTGGTTCCTCAAAATCAAATCCTGCGTGTAATGAATCAACACCGAAGTGATTCCAAAGATTTTCTTTGTATTGATTTTTGAATTGATATTGTGATGCAAATTCAATGAGAAGAGTTTGTGGTTCACCAGGTATAAGCCATTTGCCGTAGTGGACGATAATTCCTTGATTTTGAAGTGATTGTAATATTTCTTGAAATTTAAGTGGAGTTTTAAGTTGTTTAAAATCAGATTCTGCTTGTTTTTGAAAATAAGGTCCAATTAAAAAATATTCATCGCTGAGCGTATTCATATATTGTGCTTTCGAACTCACAACTGTATTGATACCTCCAACCTTATTACACACTTCAAAACTTGTCTCAAAAACAATTCGTTTCATAAGAATCCAAGACCTCTTGCGAGAATAAATCCAAGAATGATTCCTATTGCAAATCCTAATGCAAAATCAACAAGATGATCTTTTAATTCAGTTTCTCTTGTGTGAATAGGTTGTGGTATGTGTTTATGTGATTTTTTTTTTGTAAGATGGTTTGTTTGTTTTTCTAATTCTGTAATATGTGTATGTACGGGATGATTTTGCGTGGCTGTAACAAGTGGCTTTTGAATATTGGTTTGTTTTTGTACAGGCGATTTTTTAATTGGAACAACCTTTTTAGATGATTTTACAACTTTTGTAGTTTTTTTTAGAGGTTTATTTTGTTTTATAATTTTTTTTTGTTTTGAAGATTGTTTAAGTGCTGATTGCAAGACAGTTACAGTTGCTTGTTGAGTTTTTGCTCTTCGAATATCTTGTGCGAGTTTTTTTTCATTAAACACAAATTCAATCCAGTTTGCAAAATCATTTGCGTCATCACGTACGTGATGGAAATACTCTTGTTCATTTAATGTTTGTAATACTGTTTGTAATTCCAAAATGGAATGAATCCACTTACCGTTACAACAGACGAATGCGACATCTGATGAAACCCTCTTTTTTTTTAAATTTACCACAAAACCCACCTCTTTTTAAATATATTATGGAATTTTCTTTATATATCTTTTGGTATTATTTTTATTTTTTAATTATTTATTACGTTTTATTGTTTTTTTTGTTATTTTTATTTTGATATCATGTGTTTTTGCTCGAATAATAATATCATTGAGTATGTTCATAAATGCAATAAATGCATCATATGGACTTTCGTATGGACTAAAATATTTATGTACGTCTCCATCTGTAAACCACTTAGTACACATATAATAAAAATGATCTGATGTTGTTAAGCGTCTCCAAGATTCAATTAACTCTGAATCTTTAGTTTGTTTAACCATTTGTTCAATAGTGTAGAGTTCTTGAATACTATTGTGTTGAATTTTGTTTCCAAGCCAAGCGGTTAAATCTCTTTCTAAATCTGCCCATGATATAAAATTATGTACATCTAATTCTCCTCGTGTAGGAAATTTTTTTGTTGTTTCACTCGGCGTTAAAAACGTATTATCGGGATGTTTTAGGTGTTCAAAAGGGAGAGCTTCTAAAAACTTGAAAATTCCGGTGTCTTCCCATTGATGCTCACCAAATGTCTCATAATCCATAAATAAATTAATAGTATCTCCAGTTCCGTTGTATTGGTTAACCCAATGTGAAAATTTTTCAATCGTTAATGGCCAGTCTTCCCAACCTTTATTTGAAAATCGAAATGCAATATCATCACTGAGTCGAAAATTTTTAAGTAAGAGTTTAATTTTTTTGCAATTAACTGGTGTGTGAACAAAATTCGGACTTCGCCATCCCATAATATGATCTGCACCTTCTGCCAAAATCGTATCATAACCTAAATCTTCAATAAATTTTGCAAGCTCGTTATTATAGATTAGTTCAGTATTTCGAAATGTTGTTGGTTTTTTTGTTACACCTATGTATTGCTTAAGTGCTTTTTGGTGTAGATTAATTTGTTCTGCAAACTCTTCTTTTGAATAAATGTATGACAAACTATGGTAATATGTTTCTGCTATGAATTCAACAGCTCCAGTTTTGTATAATGCTTTAAACGTATCTAAAACTTCAGGCGTATATTTTGCAAATTGTTCTAAAGCTACACCGCTAATACTATAACTAATTTTAAACTTTCCATTTGTTCGATTAATTAAATCAAGCATCAGTTTATTTGTTGGAAGATAACATTTTTGTGCAACTTTCTGTGCGATTGCTTTATTTTTCTCTTCATCAAAATATTCTTGAGAATGACCTATATCAAATACGCTGTATTGTTTCATTCGAAATGGTTGGTGAACTTGAAAATAAAAACATATATTTACCATTTTACCTCTTTTTTGTTATTCGCAGTTATTTTTTATAATGTTTGAGTGTGTTTTTGATATAAGGATATACACTGACTCGCAGGTTTTTCCCAATTCATGGATCGTACTTGTTGTTGTCCATTTAAACCCATTGTTTCAGCTAGTGCTGGGTATCGAAGGACGGATATAACTTGATTTGCCATGTGTTTAATATCCCAAAAATCTGATTTTAGTGTGTGCGTTAATACTTCACTACATCCTGATGTTCTTGAAACAATTGTTGGCGTCGCATAATCCATTGCTTCAAGTGGTACGATACCAAATGGCTCAGATACCGATGGCATAACAAAACAGTTCGCACGACTATATAACGCGTGTGCTTGTTCCATTGTATAAAAACCCGTAAATAAGAATTTATTTGCGATACCTAATTCTGCAGCTAGATCCACAGTTTTTGCAAACATATCTCCAGTTCCAGCCATAACAAACTTTGTATTTGGTTCGTGTTCTAAAACAGCTTTTGCGCAATGGACAAAATATTCGGGTCCTTTTTGAACAGTGACACGTCCTGTAAATAAGACAATTTTTTCATCTATACGCAATTCTTTTTTTTGATTCAATGATTTTTGTTTTAAGAGCGTATTAGGAGCATTATGTATGACTTCGATTTTTTGCGGGTCTATTCCATATTTAGATACAATGGTGTTTTTGATATAATTGCTTACAACAACGATTGTATCTGCTCGTTGTAATCCGTGTTGTTCGATATCTTTTTCGTGTTGGGATGCATTACCTAAATATCTATCATAAATAGTATTGTGAACATGTAAGATGAGTGGTTTTTTTTTTGCATCAGCAAGTCCAATTGCTGCGGGAAAAGTCATCCAATCATGTGCGTGTATTATATCATAATCAAGATGTGATGCTAAATCAAATGCGCGTTTTGCAAATAAATCAATTTCAGAAAACAAGTCAGGTCCATACAGATTTTTTCGAACGTTTCCTGTTTTATTTTGAAGTGTTGATGTTGTATGTGCTTGAAATTTTTCATCATATTCTTGTGGTGATTGATATGCTTCAAATAATGTATTTACTTTGAGAATTTCAGCATTTTGGATATGTGGAACTTTGTTTTCTGCAATAACAACTTGGGCATTTGTATCACTGGCAAAATTGTCTGGACCAAATGGCATTAGATAAGTGACTTTGACATTTTGTTTTGATAATTCTTTTAGAAGATCATAACACACCATTCCAATACCTCCCGCGTACATAGGGGGTAGCTCCCACCCTAACATTAAAACTTTCATATTCGAATCAACTTTTTTCTCTTTTTATACCTTTTTGGCATGAAATGTGTAAAATGACTTGTATAAAAATACAATCGTGCAAATTAACATAAATACGGTAAATAAGATTTATAAATGTATCTTTTTTTATGACGACAAAATTAAGTTGTAACCGTGAAGTTTCACTTTTTTTATAAAACCAAAAAAGATATAAACGATGATTTAAACATTCGCTATATAAGCATAAATGGTGTTTTAGAATGTCTGAAAAAAAAATTTTAGGACTTATTGAGGAAATTAGTATTTTTGATTCGCAAGGTGTTGAACAAAAAATACCTGCTAAAATTGATACTGGTGCAGATAATAGTTCAATAGACTTAACACTTGCAAGTGAATTATCACTTGGACCAATAACAAAAACAAAGAGTATTGTTTCAAGTCATGGTCGAAGTATCCGACCAGTAGTTTTTTTACGTTTAAAAATAGCAGATGTCGTTATAGAGGCAGATTTTACGTTATATAATAGAAGTCATATGAATTATAAAATTTTAATTGGGAAAAACATTTTGCGAAAAGGTTTTTTGATAGACCCTTCAAAAGAAGCCCCAGCTAAACAAAAAAATACAAATAAGGAATGAAAGATAATGTTAAAAGCAGCAGTAATTAGTCTTGGAAGTAAAAGTAGTGAGTTAACCGCAGAGGCATTAAAAGAATATTTTGATGTTGTTGATATGGTTAATATAAAAGATATTGAAATTACGTTGGGTGCTGAAGGACATCAGACTCAAATTTCGTATCAAGGAAATCCGCTGGCAGAATATGATTGTGCATACATTAAAGGTTCATTTAACTATGGAATTGTCGCAGGTGCATTAACATCGTATTTATCACAACAATGTTATGTTCCAATTCAATCAGATGCTTTTACAATCGTTCATGACAAAATACTAACACATATTGCACTTGAAAAAGCACAAATTCCATCTCCTAAAACATATTTATCTGCAACACCAAAAGCTGCAAAAGCGATATTAAAATCAATTACGTATCCTGTCATATTAAAATTTCCACAAGGGACACAAGGAAAAGGTGTTATGTTTGCAGATAGTTATGCAGCTGCATCTTCACTTTTGGATGCACTTGTTTCATTAAAACAGCCATTTTTAATTCAAGAATATGTTGAAACTGGTGGAACTGATACTCGAGCAATTGTTGTTGGAGATAAAGTTGTTGCCGTAATGAATCGAAAAGCCGAAGGTGAAGAAAAACGTTCAAATATACATGCTGGTGGAACTGGTGAATCAACATTATTAGATCCAAAATCAAAACGTATTGCGATTCAAACTGCAAAAGCATTAAAATGTGATATTTGCGGTGTTGATTTACTGCAAGGTCCAAAAGGTGCAGTTGTTATTGAAGCAAATATATCTCCAGGATTACAAGGTATAATGAAAGCAACAAATATTGATGTTCCTCAAAAAATCGCACAATTTTTATATGAACAAACTGTTGAATTTAAGAAAAAACAAGCACAGTCAGAAAATGTATCAGCTGATGAGTTACTTCATGAACTTCAAAACGATTCAAAAGATGATGAAACTCCGATGCAGCAATATATTACAACTGTCGATTACCGAGGTTCTCGAATATTATTGCCTGAATTTGTAAGTAAACTTTCAAAATTTAATGATGGAGAAGATGTTGTATTTGAAGTCAAAAAAAATAATATTTCTATAAAAAAGTCTTAAAAAATTTAATTTGTGATTTTTCTGTAAGTATTCTTTTATGATATATACTTCTCAAATGGTTCTGTCCCAATAGTGTTTTTCTCGGCATACGGGATCTGGATGGTATTTTTGCAAGTGAAATCACTCGTACTTTTTATTAATTATTAAAACTTGTAACGGAGCATCTTCAAACAGACAGTGTTTGAATACCGTCTGCAAGATTAGTACCTTGGTGTTTAATCAGAAATTGAGTGATTCACGAGAAAATTAAAAATTTTCTGTGCATGAAAAACTCGTTTTTCTTTGTATGCAACGAAGATTTCGTAAAAGGACTGCTGTCATGAATGCACCGTAATAATTTTGCAAGTAAATATAACCAAGTTCAAATACCGCCTTCAAACAAAACATTTATATAGTTGAACATTAATGATTAACATTAACGATTAGTTATGACTAATTGTGAGGGGTAATACTATGACACAAAAACGAAAAAAAATTCTGGTTGTTGATGATGAACCACATATTGTAAATCTCATCAAACTATCTTTGCAAGATTCGTTTATTATAAAAGAGGCATTTTCAGGGAGTGAAGCAATAATGCTTGCAAAAAAAGAAAAACCTGATTTAGTTGTTTTAGATTTAATGATGCCAAATATGAATGGTTTTGAAGTGTGTTCAAAACTGCGAACAATGGCTGAAACAAAAGACATTCCGGTCTTGATATTATCTGCGAAAAGTCAAATTGTAGATAAATTCAAATCAATTAATGCGGGAGCAGATGATTATATGGTCAAACCATTTGATCCGGCTGAATTAGTAAAACGAATCGAAATGAATTTAGGTCGCGCGTAATTTTTTACGCATTTTTTCTTTTTTAATTGGCTTTTTAGATATGTTACATTTCTTGGTTTAGTTTTTTGAGTTTGTTCGAAGATGTAACATTAGCTAATTTAGAATCCTACGACCATATCCAGTTGACATCAACATATATTTCGTATCGTTTAACTGTAGTTTCTCAAGTATTTTCTAATAAGGGTCGTTATTTTTATGAGTGATCAGGTATTTTGACTCCAATTTCAAAAATCATTCTTGCAAAAGCTGCTTTTGTTATTTCTGATAAAGATGTGAAAATCTTAGAGGAAATAAGAAAATTGGATGTGGAAATTAAAACATACGATATTTCTATCAAGAAATGAGATTAATTATCCGACACAGCATCTTAACCGAAATGTTTATTAATGTAGCTTTTTCTCACTTAGTAGTTATTACTATGGCGTATGAACATTTACATTTAGGAATACGAGCAGTACTTAGACCTCATCGGTTATTGATTTTTGATTCCTGCAGTATAAGTAATAATCATTTTTGTGAGAAAATACTGGGAGTTCGAGATAAAGGATATGATAGTTTAGCCTCTGACAAAGAGTATTTAAGTCATTTATGTGAATTGCGCAATAGTGGATTAGAATTATATACGACGTCAGGTGTTCGTCAAGAGTTTTCAAGAATTAACATACAAAAAATGTATAAACGTCATAAATCACAATCAAGAAAATCATCGCAAAGTATTGATAAATTATGTAGAGAAGTTACAAGTTTGCGGGACAAAGTATTAAATGTATTTGGAAATCCAATTGATTTATTAGAAGATAGTTCTGAATATAAACGTATATTACGAGGTTATGATTATAATGCAAATCGAGCTGGTTTAAGTTATGTTGATTTTGATTTAGCTGCAATTGGTTTAGGTTTAGCACTTACAAATGTGTCGGTTGGTTTAGTCTCAAACGATAGAAACTTATTAGGTTTTTTGAATTCAACTCGTCAAAAAGAACGTTTAGATACATCTCAAATAAATGGGTATATTGCAAATGGTTTAAAAAAACTTGTTACATATCAAGATTATTTAGCACATAAAAAACAAAAAAGATGCGAAGGACGGGGTTCGAACCCGCGTAAGGCTAAGCCTACTACCCCCTCAAGGTAGCCCGTTTGACCGCTCCGGCACCCTCGCAAAAAATCGAAGGTTTGGTTCATTTATAAAATTATTTTATTTTTGGCACATACAATTTTTTGAATGATTTTTGCATCACAAGGTCAAAACTCATCTAATAATTCTTTGAGTGCGTTAGAGGGGGTTGTCCCTCACGGGGCAGTAGCACTTATAAGAAACCATACAAAGTTTTGAAGATGTCTAAAATCACTCGCTTTTATGTATGTGCCTTATTTTTTACGTGTCGCATAATTATAAATAAGTTACATTACCTTGGCGTTTCATCAGGCGAGAGTCTGATTCTCGAGAAAATAAAAGATTTTCTGTGTATGAAAAGAAAATGTTTTTCTTTGTATGCAAGGTTCTTGTTATGAAGTGAACAACTGTTTTATTATTGCCGTAATATATCTTTACAAAAAATAATTTATGCGATACTACATTATTTTTTTAAGCGAGAAATTTCGTTATGAATTTTGTTTTCAAGTGATTTGAGACTTTTTAAGTCTTCACTTAAAGAAGATTTTGTCTTGTTTTTTCGTAAAACAAAAAAGAGTATTAATCCAAAGAGTAAAATAGAAACAAGAGTAATTCCTATAATTGGAAGATACTGAATTGGTTCTTCTTCTTCTATTTCAATTGTTTGGGTTGTATCTTTTTGAGTTCGGTTTTGTATTTTACTTTGGTTTGTTTGATTTATTTGATTGGTTACACTATCATTAGTATTACGATCTGTTTCTTCTTGTGGAGGTGTATAATTAAAAACTGATGCGACTCCTATAACACTACCTCCACTTGATCCACTATTGTCATTAGAACTACTATCATCATTAGAACCGTCGTTATCTGAATTGTCATCGCTATTTTCATCTTGAGGTAATTCATTTGCAAGCAAAAATTGTGAGAATGTATTTGTTTGAAATGAAAAGTATGTTATTTCATCTTCTGTTTCAATAATAGTTAGAGGTATTTTTTTTGTAAAACTTTGATTTTTGTATTCGTCATAATAAATTGATGCATTTGTTAGGTTAAAGTTGGAGTATGCATAAATTGTTGCATTTGCAAATGTTGTTGCATTGATTGTAAAAAGTTTGAGTTCTTGTAGTGTTTTATTATTTGTAATATTTTTTTGAATTTTTTTTAATGGTTGAATTGTTAGAGATACATTTTGACTACTTAATCCGGTGATTTTTTCAATAGAATTTTTGAGTTGCGTTTCATCAAAGAATGCAACAGTATTTTGAGTTTGAACAGTGGTTGTTTTTGAATGATTAATATGGATTGTAAGGTTAGTTGAGTTTGCGTTTGCATAATAATCATGAGCAGTAATATTAAATACATATTCTCCTGAGTCAAACAAACGTGTATCTATATCAAAAGAAAATTCAAAAGTTTGAACATCTAATTTTAAATTCGTAAATGGAATATATGATTCGTTTAATGTTAATAGGATAAATAATATTCCATTTTGGTATGTTCCTTGATTATTGTTATCAAAAAGTGTTCCGTTACCTCTCACGATTTCTGTTACATTTTTATCTATATCATTAACAGAAATAAAAGGTGGTTTTGAATCAATGAGAAATGTATAATTTTTTGTAAGATTTTCAATTCCATTTGTAAGAAAAATGTCGAGTTTTTCAGATTGAATATCTAACCAGAAATTATTCTGGGTTATATTAATTCTGGTGTTATTTGTGATGTAATAACTTTCATTAAATACAATATTATGTACTTCTGTCTGAACATTAAATGTAGAAGTGTTGATATTCTCAACATTTGGTAAGTATGAATTATTTTGAAGTTCGAATATAAGTATTGGTGTTTGATTTTGGATAGTATAATTGAATTCAATAGTTTTTCCAATTCCTCCAAGTGTCTTAATTGTAAAATTCATTGAATGATTTCCAATTAATTCTTGTTCTGTTAAAAGCTTATATGAAATAGAAAAAAGTTCATCAACATTTGTTTTACTATATGAAATATTTTCTTTTATTATAGTTTGATTTGTAATTTCTGTTGAAATACCGCTGATGTTAAAGTCGACTATAATTGTTCCGTTTTTTCCTGTTATTAATTGAGAACTATTCTGAATTGTAATAACAGGTTGTGATGTATCAATTTTTAAGTCAAAGTTTTTTGTCTGCTCAACATTACCTGCAATATCAATAGAACGAATTGAGATTCGATCGTTTGCAATTCTTTTTGTAACATTAAATGGTTCAGTATACATTTGCCAAGATTGATTATCAAACCGATATTGTGTTTTTGTTATTTGTGTATTATCAGTTGCATTCAATGTAACTAATACTGTTTGGTTTTGCCATTGTGAGTTATTAATTTTTAGATTATCGATAGTAAAATTTGCAGTTGTATTTGGAGGTGTGTTATCAATAGTGTGATTAAGAATTGTTGTGTTTTGTGCGCCGTAAATATTTGTTACAATAATTGTAAAATTATTTTTTGCAGGAATAAAACCAGTCCAGTTATAGAAACTCGTATTTGTAAGTTGTTGATTATGAATAGTTACGTTTGTAATCTCAAAAATATCAAATAATGTTATGTTTATTTGAATAGGTTTTAATTTTTGCGTAATATTATAACTTGTTATAATATTTAAAAATGTAGGTGCATTTGCAAAAGCAGTTTGTGTAATATTTGAAACCGCAGTTACGTTAATATTACCAAACGAATTCGCAGTTAAAATAGTTAAGTTATATTTTGTGTTTGGAAGTAAATTTTCTGCAGTATAATTATTTTGTGTATTTGTAAGGTTTATGATATTCGTATCATTAAGATAGAGTAGTGTTTTGTTAAAATTATCAATAGGATTAGTCCAGTTCCATGTAATTGAAGTTGATGTAATATTTATTACATTGAGATTTGAGATTGCATTTGGTAAAGGGTTTGATAAAGTTTGTATAATTTTAGTAACTGGATTCGTGTTAATAATTGTTTCATTTCGCGCAGTAAATAAAGTGATATTATATTCTGTTTGTGAATGGAGGTTGGTAATATTATATGATTCATTTGTTGTATTATGAATATTTATTCCGTTAAGATAAAGTAAACTAAAATTAAATAAGTCCGAATCTGGATTCGTCCAATTTATGAGAATAGATGAGTTTGTAATTTGTGTTGCGTTGAGATTTGAAATATTTGGTGGGGTAGCTATTGGTCTGGTATAATTTGCATTTGCAATTGATTGAAAATTATTGTTATTGCGAACAATGAGTTGGAATTTAACAGTTTGTCCTTCGAATAAATCACTTTTGTTTAATCGAAAAATCTCTTTGTTTTCAATACTGACATTACTTTGATTACGTATTTGAAATTCAGAATCATTTTTGTATAAAAATGTGTAATTATAAAAATCATCACCAGACGCAGTAATATTTACAAAAAGGGTTGTTTGGTTTTGAGTAAGAGTGATGTTTGATTCTAATTTAGGCAATAATAATTGTATTGCCTCAAATATGTTGATTCGGGAGTAATTTCTATTTGACGCGGAATCAAATATAGGTGTTCCTGTTTGGGTGAGGATATTTAAAATTTCTTCTGGAGTCTTGTGTTGATTTGTTTGTGCTAAATATTGATTGAGTAATAAAATTGCTCCACTAACAACTGGTGTAGCCATAGAAGTACCTGACATGGTAGCATAAGGGGAGGTGTGATAAGTTGAATAAATTGATGTGCCTGGAGCGATTAGATTAACAAGTGAATTTCTATTTGAAAAATGTGATAGTTCATCTTGTTTTGTAGATGATGTCACTCTTATTACATTTGGAACACAAGCTGGTGATCCAATATGGGTATGATTATTATCATTACCTGTTGCAATTACAACTGAAATATTCTGATTTATTGCATTTTGTATAACAGTGTTTAATGAATCGCCAGAACACTCTTCAGAATAAAATCCTCCGCCTAGACTCATAGAAATTACGGAGATGTTATAGAGTTCTCTGTTTTCAATACACCAATTAATTGAGTTATCGAGATCAAGATTTGTGAAACCAATTTCGTCTCCAGCACGAACAGCAACAATATTACTATTTGGTGCAATTCCTCTTATTTGATTATTTGCTGCAATTATTCCTGATACGTGAGTTCCATGACCATCATCATCATCAGCAAAATCATCTTCGTTCTCATTATTAGGACAACAATTTCCTCGAGAATCTCCCCCATTAGATGTTGCTGAGCAAAAACACTTTTGTGCAATAATATTTTCTTCTAATGCAGGATTATCAGGTTTAATTCCAGTATCAATCACACATGCTGATTGGTCATTTCCTGTCATATTTTGATTATTAATAGATATTTGCCAAGTAATATTACTGTCGACAACTCCGTGAACATCATTCATGTATTTTTGGTAAATCTTGACGGGAAATACATCATAAAAATCACTTTGCATTATCTGTTCATATTCTTCTTCAGTGACGTGTAATACTTGACGATTTGACGATGTTTGAATACTACTAACTTTTGCACTTTGAATGATTCTATCTGTCGCTTGGTTTGCCCTCTGGACTTGGAACATATCAGTCCGAGTTTTTTCTTCAATAATTATAGAGAATTTTCCTTGAGATCGTTCGTCTTCGCCAAAATTTCCTACTAAGACTCTTTGTTCATCCCCAAAGACAATACTTAAACTCAATATAAAAAGTACTAGTACAAAACAAAACCGCAAACCCATAATATCAAAATAATATTTTACTCTTTATAAAAATCACGTTTTTTATCAGTAATTTTATAAACATATTTAATTCAAAGAATGAGTATGAAATTTCCAATATATCTTTTAATTTTTATTTTTTGTGTCTCAATCGTATTTGCAATTCTTGGGTTTGGTATGAATTCTGTTTCAACATCAATGTCAAATTCTATTGATGCAACAATTATAAATCAACATACGGCTCAAATTCCTATCGAATTAGAGATTTTTAACCCGAAAAATATTCCAATTCCTGTTCAATACATTGAATACGATGTCTATTTGAATAACGATATAATCGCATCAGCAAAACGAACATCTCTTCTTGTTTCTGATTCACAATATGAAATATCTCAAAGTCATAACGCAGTATTTTCAGATAATGTGACACAAATTTTTCCTGTAATAGTTACCGTAATTGGAACTATTTATGCAGTTGGTTTTGTGCATGAGTTCAGGTACGATGTTAAAATTTCTATTTGATAGTAATAACTTTTTTAAATAACGTTTTTTTCCTTTTTTAAATGAATTCAGTTAGTCGAACAAGTGGGCAGTTAAGAGGAATCTATCTTGGTTCAGTACTTCATTCAGATAGTATTAAAGTAAATTTATCAAATTTGCCTAATTGTGATGATGTGTTTTTTCAGACTCGTTTATTTACTAGTTTTAATTATCTTCTTGTCCAAAATAAAGATGGTAATCATTATGTTCCACATTTTGGTGATATTAGGGTTGATTTACTAAGTCGTCAAGTAACACAATCATTCTACATCCACTTTTTTTCAGATAAGGTTTTCGGTATTCAGCAACGTCTTGCAAGTGAGGATTATGCACGAACGAATTATATATTCGGGGTGTCAAATACGGAAAATAATCTCACATATGGGATAATCGACGAATCATTTAATGAAGGTGTACGATTTTTGCGTGATTTACCTCATAGTAATATAGAAAAAATTGTGAATCAAGTATTTTTAAAACTTTCAAACCCAAACAAATAAACTTTATATATATGCATAGTTTCTCATGCTTATGAAATTTATACTGTATATATTACTTGGCTTGTTATTACTCGGTTCCATACTATTTTTTCTTGGTTATGGAATCCAAAACACTGAAGTTATTTCTATTATTCCAATTGATATACAAGCTGTAACGACTGACTCAATAACAGTAACGCTGGAAAAAACAATTAATAATCCAAGCCGATTATCAGTTCCAATTCAACTTATTCAATTCACACTTTATTTAGATTCAGAGCGTATTGGAAATGGGCTTATTCAACCATTTATATTATCAACAGGTGAGACAACAGTCCAAGTTACGCAACGGTTTAGTGTTGAAGATGTTTCAGGTATTCCTTTAAATCAACAATTTACGGTTAATGGAACATTACATGTGATTGGTTTTTCAATACCATTTGAAGAGACATTTACGCATGATATAACTCCACTTAAAGATGTTCCAACAGAAGTATTAGATGACGTACCTGATGACATGGCTAATGATGATACTGTCCTTGATGTTTTGCCATAACAGTTTTATTTTGGTATTTTTTACTTAAATTATGAGAAGATTTAAAAACGACTTGTTTTTTGATTGTTATATGGGTGCATAGTATAAGCTGGTTAGTATAGTGGCCTCCAGTGTTATTGGAGGGATGAGCAACACGAGTGTTGTGATGATTATGCCAAAACGAAGAAAGCCTCGGATCTGGGTTCAAATCCCAGTGCGCCCATTTTACCTTTTTCCAAAAATCCTTTGGACTCTTTGAAAATTCTTAAGTTTGATTTAAAAATCTCCCGAAAATTTTTCGGTTTGAGTCGCAAATCTTTCGAAAAAACTCTGCTGTACATTGACCTGATTCTATCCAAATATATCTTTCTGATTATTTTGTAATTAATTGCATATAAATTTCATCATACCCTTATTGTGTTTTAGTCTTTATTTCATAAATGAAAAAATCATTTATGAAATATCCTCCGTCAAGTATTGGAAATGATTTTTTTGCTATTAATATCATCCGCAAATCGAGTTTATCTGCAACATCTTCTAAGTATTCAATTTCAGCAAAACTACCAGTCCCTAGTAATAATTTACCATTTACTGTTAAATATTTTCGACCCTCTGAAAAATATCGCTTCGTTGCTTCATATTCATAATCAAAACCTGCCCTTAACAAAATCGATTCATCTTTATTTTTCCCCCGATTGAACGGATGATTCCAAAAAATGATGTCAAATGTTTCATCTGTTTTAATGTTTTCAAAAACGTTACTTTTTCGAACATCGATATCCAAATTAAGATTCTGTGCATTCCATGTTGTGTTCGCTAACGCATCATCATTAATATCAACTGCAACGATGTTTTTTGCACCTTCTCTTTTTGCTTTTAATGCAATAATTCCTGTTCCAGTCCCTATTTCTAATAGACTTTTTTCTTTTGAAAGTTTAGCAATCTCTTGTGCAAAATAAAGACTATCAGTAAAGTACTTCGGTGAAAATACATTTGGAAAAATACGAAGAGGCATTCCATTCATTTCAATATCATATGCCTCCTTGTGTTGTTTTATTTTGTGATATATATCATATACTTCTTGTATCCATTCATTTTTTGTTTTCATTTACATCTCTCCAAGCTTAATAAAACGCCTCGTTATATTAGACTCTAACCTAAAGAAAAAATATCATGTACGGGCCAATAGCATCCTTTAAAACGGGACTGAGGAAGATATGAAAATGGCGAAATGCATGTAGGAAATGCTTGACATTCACCAGATAAAACACTCTTATTTTGTGATGGAAACCATACTCTGATTTCACGCATACCTAACTCTCTCAATTTTTTTAAATTTTCATCGAAATCTGCTTCTTTACCGAGGATTTTTCTAAAAAAGGGTTTTTGATATCTACCATTATTGTAGTAAGGACGACATTCTGAATCAGTAGGTGTCCACTTAACATCACTATAATCCTCAACTAAAAAAGGGAGATATAGGCGACAACGATCACCGTTTAATTCCAATCCACCCCCATTACATGGAGGAGTCCAAACAGTATGTTTTGCCCATACTATGTCATCAAAACTATCAAGAGATGCTTCTTCTTCATCACTCAAAACATGATATCTCTTTGCCTCATATTCTCTATTGCCATACTTTTCTGTTTTATTTTCTACAAGTGAAGTAATAAACCTATCTATGTCCTTGCCAGCTATAGCATCAAAAGACTTTTTACCACCTAATCCAACTTCTATATCTTCTCCATTTCTCCTAAGAAAATAAAGATTAGCTGTATAAATAATTGGATCCATTGTTTCTAGAAGGTTTGGATCACTTAACTTACTTTGTAAAGCCTTGCTTGCTTCAGGGATTATTTCCTTATTATACTCATGGATATAATAGTTTAATTGTCTATCAGCATCACTAAGAAGGACTTTTTCTATAGGCGAAATCCCTACTCTTTTTCTCGTATTTGTCATTTTATTTATTCTCCTCTTTTTTGTGGTGTATAATCACCAAACAACTTTTGTTGTTACTAACAAGATAGAACAGGGAAACATTTAAATATTTGCTACTATAAGTAACTAATAGCAAAATGGAGACTTTACAAAAAGCAGGATTAACAATCGTTGAATCAAAGACTTATGTAGCGCTATTAGAATTAGGTTTAGCGAAAGCTAGCGAACTCAGCACATATGCGAAAATACCCACATCAAATCTCTATGGTGTTTTAGAATCATTATCGGAAAAAGGCTTAGTTTCTTATTCATCACAAAATAATATTAAAATATACCAAGCATCAAATCCAGATGCATTAAAACTACTATTTGATAAAGAAGTTGAAAAAATAAAACAATCAGAAAATGAGGTTTTACAAACAATATCTGAATTAAAAAGACATAAAACCATTCAAGAAAAACAAGCAGGGTTTCGCTATTTTGAGTCTCATCATGGACTACGTGCAATGTGGGTAGAACTTATTGATACAATGGATAATACGCAAAAGCATAAAGTTCATGTAGGTAATCCTAAAGCATATCAGAATTTAGAAGGTTTTTATAATCTCTATCATGATAAGAGAAAAAAACTTGAAATT
>CAZUXP010000013.1:0-37968 GCA_964624275.1 uncultured Methanosarcinales archaeon | reverse complement strand
ACAGATGCTTTTACCTTTATAATTCTACCGATTCAGAGGGTTTCTATAGAGCCGGTTTGCAAAGTGAATACTTTTATATATTGGTTCTAAACATAATTATATTTATTATGGAAAAAACTCTCAAAATACCCATTGGCGGCGAGCATTGGTTATCGTATAAAGGAAAAGTGCAGTTTGTCAATTATTATAAAATGCTTTACGACTGGCTTATAAATAATGGATTTAAACATCGGCCAACAGGAACAGACAAATCGGATACGGGAGAAGAAATAGAGGATTATTATTCAGAAATTCGCATGCCAGGTGCATCAAATCATTGGATTTGGTGGAGAGTTGAACAAAAAAGCCCAAATAATGATGATTTGTTTGATTTTCAAATTGATATTCAGTTTCAAACGTTGGGACTTGCGCAAGCCGAAGTTATGCATAATGGAAATAAATTTAAACTCCATAACGGTGAAGTAAACTTGAAGTTCAAAGCATACGTTATTTTTCATGCAGAAAAAATAACTGATAATTGGTTAGGTCAAACATTATTTGATTATTTACGATGGCATCATTATGAAAAATTAATTGAAATTCACAAAAATGATATGTATGATTACACGATGGAATTTTATGATCGCGCAAAACAAGGATTGGGACTATTAACATTTATGACACCATTACAAGAACCATTTCATCCGCGATTCGGATATTTACAAGAATAGGAGTGTGAAAATATGACTGAAGACGAATTTGTTGAAGAAGATTTGTATAATGAGCAAGGACGAGAAGTTCAATTAGAAGAAGACGAGATTGATGCTGAGGAAGAAGGTTTTATTCGTGGTTTTGATGAAACAAAAAATCAAGATGAAGACATTGCAAACTTAGATGATGATGAGCGAATGTCTGATTAGGCATTCTTTTTTTCTTTATTTTTTCCGCGTGATTCAACAACTTTTAACTGCGTCAGAACTTTTTTTGCATCAGGATAGGTTTGTATATATGATTCTGCAACGTATTTTATAACATTTTGAGATATGTGTGCGTGGTATGACTCAAGAGCTTGGATGAATACGTGTAAATCAACTGCTTTATCTTCAAGTTTCAATGAAATATAACTGAGTCCAAAATCAATGAGATAAACAGTATTGTTTTTATATATCATATTTGATGTTGTTAAATCGCCGTGTATAATATTATTTGCATGGAGTTGTGCAATGCGTTTTCCAATCTCAAATGCAATATTTTTTACATTTGTCTCTAAAACATCTCGAACTTTTTTCCCATCAATATATTCCATAACAATTTGTTGCTCGTCATTTGAGAGTAATTTTGGTGCGGGTATAGTGAGTTTTTGCAGACGCATCAGCATTTTTGATTCTGTTTTTGTTCGTGATTTTCGCAAGGTTTCATCAATGAGTGGATGACGATATGATTTTTGTATGCGTGTTTTGATAATTGTATCACCGCTGATTTGGATAATTGCCTCAGCACCTTGTTCTGTGTTCATAAGTCTATTTTCACCACGTCTCGATCAATTTTTTGGAGTGCTTCATTTACTTTTTCAATAAGTGGGTTTGTTGGATCTTGATATTTTAAGGATCCTTTAATTTGTCGCAAGATATCAATTAATTGACGGAATAATCTAATGATATCACCTTCAGCTAATGAACATTTTTGTAATACTTCCTCAAAATTTTTTTGTTGAATCCACGGATGCACAATTGCATACATCCGTTTTATAGAACTCTTTTTAATTTTTCGAATGACATACGTATTTTTTTGAAGTTTTTTGAGTATTGGTCCAATATCAATACTATTTGTATCAAATGAATCCTGTCTACGTCCTTCATAAATGAGACTTGCCAAGACAATACACATTTGTGATAAATTCATATCTTCTAGCAATTTACTAAAAACTAATTCGCCGATTTCTAATTCTTTGGTATAAATTCGAGTTGCAAATTCACCTTTCCATGTTAATTGCTGATTTTCTAAAAATCCTAAACGTTCTAAAATTTTACAATAGTTTCGAAAACTTTGCATGATCCGAACTTGGTCTTGACTTTGTTTTTTGACAAAATATCCAAAATTACTTTGTAATATAGTTTGAATTTGTTCGTCATCATGGCGTTTGATTAAATTCAACACAGTATTATAGCTCAAATTATACTGGCTGATAATTGGTTCGGCATCTTTTTGTGTGACTTGTTTAATTTTAGGTAATAATTCAGGTCTATTTCTATCAATAAGAGAAACTGCATATCCAACTGTATCAATTCCTCGTCTTCCGGCACGTCCTGCTAATTGAAAATATTCTTTTGAGTTTACAAGTCGAAACGAAACTCCATCATATTTTTCAAGTGACCCAAAACAAACTGTTTTTGCAGGCATATTAATTCCAACTGCAAATGTTTCAGTTGCATATAATACTTTAAGTATTCCTTTATTAAACAATGTTTCAACAACTTCTTTGAGTTTTGGAAACAATCCTGCGTGATGTACACCAATACCGCGTTGTACTAAGTATTTAATGTCTCTTGTTGATTGCATATGTTTGATATTTGTTGGTATTGTTTTATGCAAGACGTCAACAATTTCTTTTTTTTGTTCAGGTGTTGGAAAATCATTTTTCTTTGCAAGTTCCTTTGCACGTTTTTCACAAAGCATTCGTGAGAATGAAAAAAATATGACTGGTAGTTTCTCATTTAATTCTAACTCTTTTATGAGTCGTGTATGACTAGGTAATGGAATTGCGCTGCGTTTTTTTGAGAACCGTTGTCGTTTTTTCTGCGGACCAATATCACGTTGAATATTTTCAATCGTATCAATACCTAATTGTATATCATAGAATTGGTGATTGAGTGGTACTGCTCGTTTCATATAATTAACTGTTTCAACGGTATGTTCTTTGATGTATTGTATCCAATCAGCGAATTGTCGATAGTTTGGAATTGTTGCGCTTAAGCATAAGAATCGAATTGAATTTGGCGAAAAAATGATTGATTCTTCCCATACTGTTCCTCGTTCAATATCATTAATAAAATGAATTTCATCAAATACGACATACGAAATATCTGTTATATCGGGGCTTTGTTCTAAAAGCATGTTTCGATAAATTTCTGTTGTCATAATCAGAATCTGTGCGCCCGGATTGATAACAATATCGCCGGTAAGCATCCCTATTTTATCTCCGTATTCGGCTTTAAAGTCACGATATTTTTGATTAGAGAGTGCCTTTATTGGTGCAGTATACACAACACGTTTGTCTTCATTGATTGCTTTTTGAATAACATAATCTGCAATAAGTGTTTTACCAGTACCGGTTGCTGCACTTACCACAACAGAATGATTTTTTTGAATAGCTTGTATTGCCTGGACTTGAAAATCGTCTAGTGTAAATTCTTTGTATTTCATTTTTGATATGATGTGAGTGCTTGCGTATTATAAAACTTGCTTTTTTGAACAGAAGTTTAATAGGGTTTGTTTTTTTTTGAATATATCAGTATTTAGATTGAAAGACAATATTTATAAACTACTGGTGGTAAAAACATTTTATGACTGTTACATCAGCACGTCGTAAATTTTTATGGCGGACAAAATATCCTTGGATTATCGCGTTTTACATCTTAATGTTTGGGATTTTAACTGGTGTGTTAAAACAGTTTCCAGAACGAGCTGTTTTTAATTTAGATGTATATATGGTTGCAGTGTTTACTGCGTTAATATTTCTTTATGTGTTTTATATATATGGGGTTCGACCTGTTGAGTTGGAGCATCATTTTCAGAAAAAGAAGTAAAAGGTTAATCTCTATGAAACAAGTCTATGGTGGTCAAGCAGTTATTGAAGGTGTGATGTTTGCATCACAAAAAGGTGTATCTTTGGGTGTGCGTAAACCAGATGGCTCAATTCATACAGAAAGTAACCATCGAACTACTTTAGTAAAAAAACTTCATTTACATAAAATTCCATTTGTTCGCGGATTTGTGTCATTGCTTGATATGCTTGTTTTAGGAACAAAAATGATGAACAAGTCTGCAGATATTGCAACAAATGATACGTCTGAAAACTCATCAGGGTTTGTGAATTTAATGCTGTTTACATTGTCATTTATTTTAAGTTTGATTATAGCTGCGGGCTTATTTAAATTCTTACCTTTGTTTGGTGCGGAATTTTTTGTCGGTAAAGACGTGTATCCGTTATTGTTTACAACTATTGAAGGATTGATAAAATTGGGATTATTTTTACTCTATATTTATGTTATTCGTTTTATTCCTGATATTTATCGAGTATTTCAATATCACGGTGCAGAACACATGGTTATTCGATGTTTTGAGGCGGGTAAACGATTAACGGTTTCTTCGGTTTTAAAATGTTCTCGATTTCATCCACGTTGTGGCACCTCATTTTTAGTTTTTGTTATTGTGATTAGTATATTGTTATATACGATGATTCCTCTTGATATGTCTTTGTGGGTAAAATTTTTGTATAGATTGGCGTTACTACCAGTTTTAGCTGGTGTTTCATTTGAAGTATTACAATTAATTGCGCGGTTATCCGCTATTCCGTATTTTTCTTGGTTGAATTTACCTGGATATGGGGTGCAAGCATTAACTACAGCTCCACCTGATGCTTCGCAAATTGCAGTTTCTTTGGCGTCGTTTCAGGCGTGTCGAAATTTGAAGTAGATTGTGTTTTTCAGAAGAATTTTAAAGTTAGAATGTTCTCTTTTTTGTATGAACCAAGTCCATGATTCGCAATTTTTGAAACGTTTTACTGAGGATTTTTGTGCTATTGTTCAAAAACATTGTAAATATGTTATTGTTTCGGGTTATTTAGCTATTAGTTCTGGGAGAAGTCGAGGTACTGAAGATGTTGATATAATTATTCCGCGACTTCCATTTGAATTATTTGAAAAACTTCATTTAGATTTATTGGAGAAATTTTCGTTATATACTTTAGATAATTTGGATTTAAAAGAAGCATATACGTATTTAGAAGAAAATATGAATATTCGATATGTGTATAAAGGATCCATCATTCCGAATATGGAGGTTAAATTTGCGAAAAATAAAATAGATTTTGATAATATTGCTCAAAGAATCAAAATTCCTCTTACAAATACTGATGTTTTTTTTGCGCCGATAGAATGTGCTATCGCCTATAAAGAGTATTTGGGCTCTCAAAAAGATATAGAGGATGCAAATCATTTGTCAAAAGTTTATGCCGAAAGTATTTCCGAATCTAAAATATCTTACTATCGAAAATTGATTGCAGAGGTGTATCATGAATCGGGATGAATTTGTGTTAAATTGGGCGAACCGTGTCAGAAAGGATGACTCTTGGCGAGCTGAACATACTGCTTTTGTAAATGCGCAAATTCTCAATGCAAATGAGTTTTACAAGCGACTTATTTTAAGTAAAAACGGTAAGGAAAAATTTAAACGTGTTACAGGTGCAACTGATTCGTATACGAATTATTTTTATGAGTTTTGTCAATCAGGTAAACCGTTTTTTGCAGAGTATTTGTCTGATGTGAAATGATACGCTGATAGTAAGTGTGAAAAAATACTGTTTTGTCTCAATTACGCGATTATTTGTGGAAGTATAAGGAAAAGGAGTTGAAAATCTTAGGTATTGGTTCGCTTGAGTTTTTAGAAAAGACGACGCCTGATCGTTTGCGTAAATGGAATTTACTTGGTCGTTTTTTTGAAGATGACTTTTTGAAGGTGAGGGATTTGTATGATTGCTCAGACTGCGATTGGAGATAAAATAAATAAGTATTTTTTCATTTCTTTTGAATATATTTTAAGTATTTGTAAGTTCTAAAAAATATATATATTAGATGAGCTTATCGATTATACACTCTACTTCGTTTATCGATAAGAAATACTATAACAACTTTATTACCTTTGATTCTGTACAAAATTCGATAATCTCCGACTCTTAATCTGAAAACTTTGTCTTTGACATTTACTAAACGTTTAGAATATAAACTAAATTAGTAGTTTTTCCATCGTTTTAACTAAAAGAGTATATTTTCGCTAAACATTTTAGTTACTTTATAAATAAAACTCTGTTTATTTATAAATAAAACTGTGTTTTTTTTGTGAGTATTCTTTTGTAGTGATTGGCTAATTATTTTGATTTTCTTGTTTTTAAGGGTTATTTTTAGTTTTAGTGTTTGATTTGGGTTGTAATTATCGAAAGATTTATAAGTAAAATTAGGTTAAATGACGATTGACACTAGTACATTATCTGTACTGAGCTGTTCAACAAACGTATTGCCAAAAAAGTTGAACAAACACGAGGTGTTTAGAATATGAAAAAAACTATGAAAAAAATAACATCAATTGGTGTAGGAGCTGTTTTAGTAGCGTCCTCATTAACTGGTGCAATGGCAGCAGATTTAGCTGACTTGCCAGAACCATTTGTAAAAGATGGAGTACAAGACTTTGAATTCGTAATTGGACGAAACGCAGCAACAGCTGACGTTGTAGGTGCAATCGAAATCGCAGCAGCAATGCAGGCAGCAAATACAGTTGAAGTTTCAACTGGATCAGGTGCATCAGAGACAACAGTTGAAGGTGGTTACAAAGTTGGAACTACATCAAACCCATTATTATTGAATGGTGGTTTAACTGTTGGAAGATCAGTTCTTCGAAGCGAAGATATTCCTAGCTTACTAGCAGATGGAGAAGTTGATGTTGATACAACTTCAGTTGACTATGAGCAATCATTGGAATTGAATGGTAATGTTAATGTAACATATGATACTATTGATCGAGAACCACTATTGTACTTGAATCTAGATGAAACTGGTAAACCTTTGTGGACTTACACAGTAAATTTCTTAGGTTCAAATTTCAATATTAGCAATGCTGATAGTGGTGAAACACTTAGTTTACTTGGTAAAGCATTTACAATAGGTCCTGCTGCAGATCAGTCAGGTCAGTATGTGACACTTTATGGTTCAGATGAAACGCTTTCATTGGGTCTACGAGAGCCACAAACTGTTGAAGTAAATGGTCAATCCTATGAAATAGAGATTGTTGGTGCAAACGATAATAATCCTGCTTCAATAACATTGTCAGTAAATGGACAGCAAAAAACTTTAGAAGCAGAGGATAGTGATGATATTGCAGGATTGGATGTATTTGTTCAAGATTTATTTGTTAATACTATTCCAGAATTGACTGCATCAGCAAACATTTTTATCGGAAGCCAGAAAGTCGAGCTACGAAATGATGGTTCATGGTCAGATGTTCGAATCAATGGAAACGCAGTTCGAGGCTTAGAAGCAAATGTTACGCAATCAGGTAATGAAATCGAAAACATTCAGTTTAGATTAATTCCTCGAGATTTCTCTGACGATATTGCAGGATTTGATGAAGTTCGAGAATTTGAAGTTGGAAGCGAAATTAGTGATCCATTATTTGGAACATTTGCAGTACAGTTTGAAGGCCCATCAGCAGAAATGAAGGATGAAAATGCAAAATCTCATGTTGAAGTAACAACAACAACGGATGAAGCACGAATTACATTCACAAACCATGCTGGCGACTCGTTAACTTTTACTCCGTATGAACGAGATAGTAATAATGAACTTGTAATGGGTGAAGGTAATACGAATGAAACTTCTAGTGCAGAAGGTTATGTTGGTGAAGTTGATGACAGCTTTGAATTGGTAGAAGGTCAAATTTTCATATTGAATGAAGGCCGAGAAAACGAAAACAGAATTACAAAAGTCTACGAAGTGAATGGATTTGTACAAGATACTGCAAGTAGTCCTTGGGCTGTTGAATTGCGAGATTTAGCTTCTGGAGCTGTACGAGAGTATCGAAATGGAGACCAAATTGGTAATGCATTTACTGACGCAGACGCTGAAGTAGAAGTAGCAGGTTTACCTAGTTCAAGTGGAACGGCAACAAGTTTCAATGTATCTTCAAAAACTAGCAATAGAATTTATGTTCAAGGTGGTAAACAATACTTGACATTAGGCAATGTTGAAGAAGGAGATACTACTGTAGCAGTTACATTAAATGAAACAGATCGAAATGCAGCGGATAATTCAGCATTTAGTTTCAATGTGTCTGTTGCTGGCAACAACAACGACGAATTGGAAGTTGATGGTATTGACTACATTTCAGCAGAAGTAGCTACAGCTAGCGAAGATGATGCTGATATAGATACATACTTGACTGAGTTTGGTACTTTTGTTGAACATGATAGTGATGATCAGCAATCGATTGATCTTTGGGTTCCACGTACTGAAGAAAACGAAGTTAGCTTTAACGTATTCGTAGCTCCAGTTGGTGCAACAGCAACTACTGTAGGTGCAGACGGAACAGCTCAACAAGTTGTACCATTCGGTGTAGGAATTGCAGCCTTTGACGACGATCGAGACGCAGCTACTGCTAACACAAACTTAATTGTTGTTGGTGGTCCATGTGCAAACTCAGTTGCAGCAGAATTAATGGGTAACCCAGAAAACTGTTTAGACGGATTTGAACCAGGACAAGCTATGATTAGATTGTACGACTTAGACAGCGGAAAAGTTGCATTGTTAATTGCTGGAACACAAGCAAGAGAAACACAAGCAGCATCCCGAGCAGTTGCAAATGCTGACTCCAGATTAATGGGAGAAGAAGCAAGCTTAACTGTAACAAGTGTAAACGACTACAGTATCCAATAAGGCTAACGCCTTATTTTTTTTCTTTTTTTTTTAATTTCTCTAATTGGAACAATTTTCGAAAATTTTCCCAGAAATTATATAAATACTTGATAATATACAATTACTATGACTGAATTATTTACTCAAGAAAAAGAACTCAGAAAGTTTATCATCAAAACTGTTAGTGAGATGACCGAGAGAATTGTACCTATGATATCTGAAGATGAAGAATTTGAAATACAATCTTTACATGGGAGTAAAATTTATGATGATGATTATGATGAAAACGATTGTATAAGGATTTAAAATGTATATTATTGAAATCAAAAAGAAAGTATTTGGATTTCTAAAAACACTTGAGAATTTTGAAACAATTCTTTTTAAGATAAGGCTATTAAAACATTTTAAGTCAAATAAAAGACTTACCTTAGATATTGAAAGAATGCGAAATTCCAAACTTCAGCAAAAGTTATTTCGACTTCGTATTGGCGAGATAAGAATTATTTTCGAGGTATTCTCTAAGAAAAAGATTATTTACATAAAAGCTGCAGATTATCGAGGTAATATTTATTCATAAATTCAATTGAATCTTTAAGTCATTCTGAATATTTATATATAGGTAATTTTTCAGCATAATTATGAGTTCGCAGAAAAAATACAATTCCTTTGATAAAAAGTTAGCACAAGAGTGTCTTAATGAAGGTTGGGGAATAATCGATACTTCTGGAAGAACTCGCGATTTTACAGAAACAAGTACTATTGCTTTATGTTCAAATCAAATACATTTTAGTATTCAATTCAAACCAAAAATAAAGAAAAGTATCTTTGAAAAATACTCTCGAAAATATTCTCAAAAGAAAATTGTAAATATGATTCATTGTTTAGGTCTCTATTACTGTTTAAAAAATACAATACACAGAATGCCTGGTGTTTTTATATGTTCGGATGGGTTGAATCCACCAGACATTGTTCATTATTTGAAAAATTTACTTGGGGTAAATTATGACACTCAAAAAATAAGAATTTATAGATCATTAACACCTTTTCTTGGTAAAAAGAATATAGGTCACAAACTTGCAAAGAAAATTAATAAAAATAAACAAAAACCAACTAAACAGTTTTCTTTAAAAATGTTTGAAGAAAAATATAAATTGTAGGAAACCATGAGAAAGCTGTATAGCAATCTTCAAGTTCGGCTTTCATATGCTGAAAGGTTCCTTGAATAACTCATTTAACTTCCTACAGAAGTTAGTAGTGCTACTGATTATATAAATATTTATATGTTTTAGTAGATATTTGTAAGAAAGGTAATAAATACAATTCTTTTGAACACAAAACTTATTAATATCAACGTATACTCCAAATAAATAGAAATTGTTTTTGTTTGAGTAAGTCTAGAACACCTGTTTTGATTTTCTTTTAAAAGATACACTTTAAGCACTCACCATATATGAGATTCGCATTAATATAAATAAGTTTCATAATATTAGATTTTCATAACTTCTTAAAATAATCTTCTCACAAATTTTCGGAAGGTTTTCGAATTCACTATAATTTTTCCAAAATATCAGTATCTGATAATTTGCTAAATGCAAACCATTTCTTGCCCAAATCTTTGAGACTTGCTCCGATGTGATAAATCGTTTTATCAATTATTAAAAATCTATCATGTGATTTGGTAAACTTGATGATTTCTAAGTGTTTATATTGTTCGTTGAATTTAGTTTGTGCTAATTGTAATTTTTGTGTAATTTCTTTGGTGTAAATTGAAACTTTAACTTCTGACTTTTTATGTGAAAGTAATGTTAACGTATCTTCAGAAACATAATTATCAATCAAAATAATCTCTTTTTGAGCTGATTTCATTAAATCAACAACAAATGTATGAGCATCATATAATTGTCCGTCATAAAAGACCCCTTGGGATGGAGTGAGTTGTTTTTGTTCGATTGCGTTGAAGATTTTATTGAAGTTTTTGTCATACTCGATTTGTTTAAGTTCAATTCTATTAAGTCTTTGAAAAACTGACGCATTTTCTTGCAGAAAATGACGCATTGCGACAAATGCTTCCATAATATTAATACTCACGCCTATAGCTTTTTTACTTCTCAAAACTCCTGAGAGCATTGCAACTCCTTGTTCGGTAAATACATAAGGTAATTTTCTTAGACCCATTTTAATACTGCTTGGAATGTTATTTTCTAAGGTAGAAGTATTGGATGTTCCAAATTGGAACAACCAACTTTGTAACTCTTCTTGAGTCAGTTGAAAACAAAACTTTTCCAAAAATCGTTCTTTATTTCTTTTTACAGCCTTATTAAGATACCTCGTCTCAACCCCATACAATTCAGCCAAGTCTCGATCTAACATTACTTGTTTGCCTCGAATGATGTAAATTTTTTCCTTCAATGAAATTTCATTCATAATTAAGGGAGTTATTTTCTCCTTAAAATAATCTTCTCACAAATTTTCGAACAATTTCCGGAATCTTTAAGAACATACAAATTCAAAATAACTCTATGAATATAAAAAACACTTTTGTAAATCAAGGTTATGGTTTTTGGGTTTTTATTGGAATACTTATTATAATTGCAATTTCATTCTTTTTTATTGATATCGAACAAATAACAAACGAAACTATTCAAGATTATGGATACGGCGCAGTCTTTATTTTAGCTTTCTTAACAGATTTTTTAATTCAACCGATTGGACCTGATGTACCTTTAGTCGTCGGCGTATCTGTTTCACAACTCCAACCTATTATAGTTTTTCTCCTTGTTCTTGGAGGCTCATACACAACTATAGTTTTAGCATATATAATTGGAAAACGAATCGGAGACCCAGCGCTTTTAAAACTTTTGGGTAAAAAAAATTATAACAAAATGCATAATAATTTAAGATACGGGAAATGGTATTTAGTGATAAGTTCGTTTTCGCCAATCCCGTATATACCGTATTTAGCAGGGATTTGGAAATTGTCATTTATGCAAGTTATTTTGTATATGGTCATACCAAGGACACTTCGATTTGCCGTAGTCTTTGCAATTGCAATTTCGGTTCTATAAGAATATTTTCGAAAATTTCTCAAAAAGATATATTAAAAACATTTGCTACTCTTTGCAGTATGAAATACATTATAATTGCATTAATTTTACTGCAAGTAACTGTTGCAAACCCGTACATCAGCGCAATACTTTATGACCCAGCAGGTTCTGATGAAGGAAATGAATGGATTGAATTTTATAACCCAACAAACTTAACAATTGATTTTCAAGAGTATGAATTATACACCTCAAATGGAAGAAGTGACTGGCAACAAATCGATTTGCAAGGTCAAATACCAAAACAAAGTTATTTTTTACTTGGTGAGTCAAATATGAGTGCAGATCATATAACTGAACTTGGATTAGTTAATATTCGAGGGGCGGTAAAATTTGCAAAAAAAAATCAAACACTTTCTATAATTGGATGGGGTGATTTGGACAACGATTCGTTTTATCAAATAAACCCTGCAGTATCAGCTCGTGACAGACCATTGGTTAAAACTAATGATACATTTGAGAATCGACTCTCCTATAACCCGCAACTTCATTACACCCCATCCAATTCTTTTACTCAAATCCAAGACACAAATCAAACGCAAATAAGAGAATTAGAAGCATATTTTCAAGTTCAAAATAGTAAACCACAATTAACACTCAAACACATTCTTTCACATGAAATGAAAGATGGTTTGATACAATACTTTCCTGCAACAAACCAAAACCTCACAATACGCTTGGCGCTTTTTGATATGAATCAAATCACGGATTTAACACATATTGAGTTTCAAACTAGTGCACAGACAATTACACAAACACTCAATTACACAGATAATCAAACAAACGTATTGGAAATATTTCGCATACCATTAACTCCGCAAATGCAGTCTGGATTCCAAAATATAACAATAACACTGACTGATTCAGAATTAGAATCACATAGTTTGCAAATTCCAATAAATGTCATTCCATTAATTGGTCTTGATGTCGCAGAAGAAATAATTTACTTTACACAAAATGGTGACTATTATACAACAAATATTACATTATCAAATACTGGTTCGATACCAGTAAAAATATCATTTTTAAAACCTTATTTGATTGAATCTCAAATACCAATTGAACTTGTTCATATATCAAATAATACTATAATTCAACCAAATACAGAAGAAATTATATCAATTGACGCACAAATCACTCAGCCTACTCAAAAAGGCTCATATAAAGCAGATTTTAAAATGGTGGTAAATACGATATGAGACTCATTTATCTTTTCATACCGTTATTATGTGCATTTCAGTTCGCACCTGCACATATTGACATTGACGCTACACCGAATAACGAAATTGCAAGAGAATACTTTGCAACTGATGAATTTGAACTTTCGTCAAATTGTCCATATACAAAATTTCGAAAAGATTCGTCATATATGTATATCGAAGTACTAAATGATTCGATTCAAAAATTTCACTGTAGTATATTTATTTCAAATACTGCATTTGAGTATCAAATACCACTACATATAACATTACATGAGAATCCAATATATGATTATGAATTTGATGCAAAACTTATTTGGGATGGATTTACGTACTATATCCAATACACAATTATAAATAAAGGAACTGCAATTGCGCCTTTATATATTATGTTTGAAGATAAATTACTTGATGTCCCACAATTGTTTCCAAATCAAGAACAAACACTCATAACACAATTGGATTTTAAACCACAAAACAACACAATCTCGTTTTGTGTAATAAATTGTACGCAAACTCAAATAAAAACCGAATTAGATATCAGTAATCAAATTCAAAAACCTTTTGTGGAGTTAGGAGAAATAACTCAAAATCAATATACTCAAATTGAGTTATTTTCAAATCAGACACCGATTTATCTGAATATTCAAATTCAAACAACAAAAGATAGTTTAGTATACGAACAATTCATATCACAACCAAAAACAACATTACAATATGATATTACTGATACAATTGAATCAATTCAAGTTTTATGGCAGAACCAAGTTGTGTATGAATATGAACAACCCCAAAAAAGCATCAAAAAATTCTCTTTTCCAAAAATTCCTTTAAACTATTTATTGATTATCATAACAGGAGTTATTTTTAGCGGTATGGTTTTATATCAAAAAAGAAGAAAGACTTAAATGTGTGTTTTCACATACTTCCATATAGGTGATATATGACAAATATAACATTATCAATATCAACAAAGCTTCATTTTAAAATGAAAAAATATACGGAGATTCGGTGAAGTGAGGTTGTAAGAAAATCAATATTGAACAAAATTGATGAATTGGAGTTATTTGACAAATTGACAAAAAATAGCAATTTGACAGATGAGGATACAGTTGAGTTATCTCAAAAAATAGATTCCTCTGTAAGAAAAAAACTACGTCTAAACTGAATGTAATTATTGACACAAATATTGTATTTTCAGCTTTATTAAAGATTCAATTACTCGAAAAATACTAATTGAGTCTGGCTGGAATTTTTATTATTCTTTTATTTCATTTTTAGTTTCTCAGACAAAGGAGATTATGAAATTACTATAACTGTGAATTCTGACAAGTTTTAAACATCAAAAACATCTTTAATACATATATCTTCGTCAATAACAAGATTTTTTTTGAGTGCTTGTTGAGGTGTAATCCAAACAAAAGCACAGTTCTCATCATTTAGTTTTATTTCAGGTTTGGTTTTTAATTTGAGAATAAATTGGTGATAGGTAAAATCAAAAGAATCATCTCGCACACAATACGCGCCAAAATATGTCAAATCTTTTGCTAAAATAGAAATACCAATCTCTTCAGATATTTCGCGAATTATTGCTAATTGTGGAGTTTCGCCTTTTTCAATGACGCCGGCTGGAACTCCCCATTTTAACGGATATGATTTTTTGTGTGCTGCGCGTTGTAATAATAAAA
Source organism: uncultured Methanosarcinales archaeon (assembly GCA_964624275.1). GTDB lineage: Archaea > Nanobdellota > Nanobdellia > Woesearchaeales > DATGWN01 > CAZUXP01. The sequence continues at coordinate 23,320 of CAZUXP010000013.1, read as the reverse complement.
TAGAGCCATTAAAACAAATAAAACAACCACTCACAGCGATTTTTGGCTGAAAACTCGTGTCATCTTTTGAAAGTATCATATAAACAAAAGAGAGCTTTTGATTTAAAAGAGTTTCCAACGATACATTTATATATTAGTTCAACCATATTAGTATACTAAATAGTATATCAATTTCCAAAAAGAGGTATAGATAATGCAACATAGATGTTTTTGGTGTGGGACTCAGCAACAGTTACAGTTTGATTACATTGTACCAGTGTGTACAGTTTGTTTGACAAATATTCAACAAGAACCCATATAGTACTTGATAAATGGATCCTGACAAAATAACAAAATTACGTGAAACTATTGATGAATTAGATGATACGCTATTAGATTCACTTTCTGCGCGTTTTGAATTAATGCCGTCTGTGCTTGCATATAAACAAGCAAGGGGTTTACCTATTACTGATGAGAAACGCGAAGAGCGAATTTTGCAAAAAATGAGTGAAAAAGCAGCCCAACGCGGAATGAATCCGAGAACAGTTGAAAAAATATTCCGTCTTATTATTGAAGAATCAAAAAGAATCCAAGAAGGATTACAAAAAAAATAAGAGTGACGTGTTATAAAACATCGTCATATTTACCTAAATCTACATCTTTTTGCACATGAATTGCACGTTTTCCTTCAACATGAATTCCCATTGCATTACACGTACCTAAGATTTCTTTGACTTGTTGCTTTTTTGCTTTTCCAAGTAATGCGTCGGCTTTCATACCTGCAACTTTGAGAATTTGAGCAAATGTCAGTTCTCCAACTTTTTCTGTTGTAGGATTCCCTGCTCCTTTTTTAATACCTGCTTCTTGTTTAAGTAATTCAGATGCTGGTGGAGTACCAATTGTAATTTCAAACTCTTTTGTGTCTTCATCAACAGTAACTTTAACAGGAACTTGCATACCTGCAAAATTTGCAGTTTTTTTGTTGATTTCGCCAACAACTGCTCCTATGTTGACTTTTAATGGACCAAGAGCTGGACCGAGTGGCGGTGCTGCGGTGGCTTTTCCACCTTGAATTAATACATCTACTGATTTTTTTCCCATTTTTCATATCTCCCAATGTTTTATATAAACCATTGTTGGATTCCGACTTGATATCGGTGACCGGTTGTAAGAGCGAGTTGTTAGTTCATTTATAAACTTAGCGGTGTTATTTTTACAAGAAATATTAAAAAACATAAATATTTGATGGTAAGTTTAAAGAAGGGTTTATATATCAACCCTTAATTTGTGCCAAGACCCATTTCATCATCAGGGTTTCCTTCTTCACGTCTAATAACTTTAACTGCATCCATTTTTACGGTAATTGGAATTGGAACTGCAGCTTCAAGCAATTCAACAATAACTTCTTCTTTTTGTTGATCAACACGCGTAATTTTTACATGTTCGCGTTTAAATGGTCCTGAAATAATTTCGGCAATATCACCTTTTTGAATGTTCATTTCTGTTTTGACAATATCAAACATATTTTCAATTTCATCATAGCCTACAGGTTTATCTAAAACGCCACGAGCATATGGAACTTGATAAACTGCGCGTTGTGCTTCAGCTAAATCGATAGTTTCAATGAATATATACCCTCTCATACCATGTGGATGAAATGCTGAATATACTTGCAGTTTTTTCTTTGCGATATTACTTGATAAAAAATCAAGTACTTGTTCTTCTCGATTCGCTGTACATCGTACTGCGTAAATAACAAGATTTGTTGTTGTTTCTGTTTCACTCATTTTCTTTATTTCCTATCCTGATATTATTTGTATGATTAAAAATATAATAAATCCCAATGTACCAAATATTAATATTCCAAAACCTGCAATTTTTGCAACCGTTGAATATTCTTTTTTGTTTGGTTTTTTTGTAACTTTTAATACTCGCTTACATTGATCAATAAACTTTTGTAATTTCATTTTTATGTTCACCTATACAAACTCGATACCGAATTCACTTTCCATTTCTTTTTTTGGTTGTTGTTTTTGTCTTGTTGAACGTCCTACAATTTGAGATGATTGAACGCCGGTTACAATAAGCATAACACGCAATGTTTTTCCAAGATCATCACTGATTTGTGTACCCCAAATAACTCGTGCATCATCGTCAAGTTTTTCTGAAACTTTTTGTACAACTTGTTGTGCTTCATCAAGCGTTAAGTTCGAGTCTCCTGCAACATTAATTAATGCGCCATTTGCACCTGCAATATCGACGTCTAATAAAGGATTAGTGATTGCTTTTTCAACTGCTTCAATTGCACGATTTTCACTGTTGCTCTCGCCTACTCCTATTAATGCAACACCACCATCACCCATAACTGAACGAATGTCAGCAAAATCTAAGTTGACCAGACCTGGTTTTGTAACTAGTTCTGCAATACCTTTTACGGAATTTGTTAAAATTTCATCTGCAACTTTAAATGCAGTTTGTAATGGTAAATTAGGTGCAAGTTCTAAGAGTTTATCATTTGGAATAATAATAAGTGTGTCAACATATTTTTCAAGTTGTTCCATCCCATAAATTGCATTATCGTATCGGCGATTTCCTTCCATTGAAAATGGTAATGTTACAATACCAACAGTTAATGCACCAGTTTTTTTTGCAATTTCGGCAACGACGGGAGCCGAACCAGTACCTGTTCCACCACCCATTCCACATGTAATAAATACTAAATCTGCACCTGACAGTGAATCTCGAATTTCTTTTTCTGATTCTTTTGCTGATTCTTCGCCAACTTTTGGTATACTTCCTGCACCAAGACCTTTTGTTAAATCTCGACCAATAAGAATTTTGATATCAGCTGACGTATAAAGTAAATCCTGTGCATCAGTATTAATCCCAATAGTCTCAACACCAGTAATACCGACTTCAGTCATTCGATTTATTGTGTTATTTCCACCGCCTCCACAACCAATAACTTTGATTGTTGCTTTGTGATGAGATAAGATTTGTTCTAATTCTTCATCAGTTGCTGATTTTTTCCGAATTTGTTCTGGTTGATTTTCTGTTGCGGTTTGTATAAAGCTATCCATTTGATGTAAACCCCTTATGCTGTTTGTTGTTTTTCTAAAAATGTGATTTTTTGTATTGTTGGAATAAGTTTCTTTATTTGTTTTTCGATTATTTGCGTATATTGCTCGGGCAATTTTTGTGGTAAAGTGATTTGAGCATTTTTCTCTTTATCAACTTTTATACTACTATTTGGAAATTGTAATGTAATAAGTGACGTGAGTTGTTTTTCTTCATCTGTTACTTTCTGTTTAATTGCAACGTCGTAAATAATTGATTTACCTGATAATGGGTGATTAAAATCAACAAGACATCGTCCACCGCTCACTGTTTTAATGACAGCCATTTGGTTATCAACATATACTTGCAGTCCTTGTTGGGGTGTGATACCTTGTTCTGTAAATTTTTTGAGTGGAACTAATTTAATCTTTTCAGCTCTTTTTTTCCCAAAAGCTTTTTCTGGTTCAACTGTAACAGTATATGTCGTATCTTCTGTTTTACCGATAAAACTTTCGTCTAAACCTTGTACAACTTGATATTCTCCAACACACAATGTTAAAGAACCATATGTTTTTTGCTGACCATATATACCATGTTCTTTTGCAATAGTTTCGTCAGTTGTATCAAATACCATTCCTTCTGCAGTTTTTGCAGTATAGGAAACCTCAATAAAATCATGTTTTTGTATTGTCATCGTATTCACTCCTAGCTTTTCATTAAAATACTAAGAGAATTCAAATGTAATGTCACGAGAGGTTATTTATAAATTTACCGACTTTACAAAACACTCTAATCTGCTGTGTCAGATAATCAATCAATTGTTAAATTACATTATGGCGATTTTAAAACAGTTGTTCACTTCACGACGAGAGCCTTGTATAAATCAGATTCTATCTGATAAAATGCCAAGGTAATGCAACTTATTTCACATTTATTCGACATAGTTACTCTAATCAGAAGGTATTTAAAGACCGTTTTACAATTTTATCTTTATGATTCTTACAATCAACGGAACACCAAGTTCGGGAAAAGGAACCATTGCAAAAAAACTTGCAGAAAAATTCAACCTAATATATTATAGTATAGGTGATATAAAACGAATCCAAGCAAAAGAACGAAACATGGGTATTCAAGAATTCAATGATTGGGCAAACAAAAATCCAACACAAGGGCATAGAGTTTTTGACGAAGCACAAAAAAAAATAGGTGAAACACAAGATAATATTATTTTTGATGGACGCGTTTCATTTTATTTCATTCCTCATAGCATCAAGATTCATTTAACGTGTGATTATCAAATAGCTGCACAAAGACGATTTGAAGAATTACAAAAAAATCAGACGCGAAATGAGGGTAAATTTGAAACAGTTGATGATGTCAAAACTGCATTAGAAAACAGACATCGCACTGATAAAAAATTTTTTCAAACAGAATATGGGATAAATGTTGATGATGTTTCAAACTACGACATTGTGATTGACACAACACATAGAACACCAACTGAAGTGCTTACTCTCATCCTTAAAAAATTATAATTGTTAAAAACTGCAAGTTTTATAAATATCAACATACAAAAGTACTAAGAAGGGGTAGAATGAAAACACAAAAACAATTATCTCAAGATTCAAGAAAAAATAACATATTAGCGGCGCGAATCATCGCTGAAACAGTTCGATCGACACTTGGACCTAAGGGTATGGATAAAGTATTAGTTGACCAACAAGGAAATATTACAATTACAAATGATGGCGCAACGATTTTAAGTGAGATGGCAGTTGAACATCCAATTGCGCGAATGATTGTTGAAATAGCGCAAACTCAAGAATTAGAAGTTGGAGATGGAACAACATCAGCAGTTATATTGGCGGGTGAATTACTCAAAAACGCTGATACATTGCTTGAAAAAAAAATTCATCCAACCGTTATTTCGCAAGGTTTTAGTTTAGCATTAGCCCATTGTCTAAAAATCATTCATTCCTATACGACTACTATTAAACCATCACAAAAAGATATATTACAAAAAATTGCTGAAACAGCTATGACTGGTAAATCAGCAAGTAGTGCAAAAACATTGCTTGCAAAACTTTGTGTTGATGCCGTATTACATGTTGCAAAACAAAAAAATCCTAATGTTGAAGATATTCAAATTATTTTGCAATCATCAAAAGATGTACAAGCAAGCTCAGTTGAGTATGGTGTCGTAATCGATAAAGGGCCTGTGAATGGTCAAGTACAAACAATTTCAAATGCAAAAATCGCATTACTCTCTTCACCCTTAGAATTACGACAACCTGATACAAAAACTCAGATTCAAATACGTGATCCTAGCCAAATTCAATCATTTTTACAACAAGAAGAAACACTTATTCAACAAATGATACAAGAACTTGCAGATAATGGTGTTACAGCGGTCTTTACAACTAAAGGTATTGATGAATTAGCACAACAATATCTTCACCAACACGGTATTGTCGGATATCGTCGAGTTCGAATGAGTGATATTCAAAAACTTGCAAGTACAACAAATGCAAAAATTTTGAATAGCATTCATGATTTAAAACCAGAATATTTAGGTGATGCAAAACAAATACGTTCAATGTATGTGCAAAATGAAATATATACTTTTATTCAAGATACACCTGTTTCGGCAAATGCAACAATACTTTTGTATGCAAGTACAAAACATGTCGTTGAAGAATTACGTCGTGCTGTTGAAGATGCGCTAGGAGATTTATGTGCAGTTATTCGTGCTAAAGAAGTTGTGAGTGGTGCAGGTTCAATTGAGATGGCGTTATCGCGAGAACTTCATCAATTTGCACAAAAACAAAATGGTCGTGAACAATTAGCAGTTCAAGCGTTTGCAAACGCGTTAGAAGTGATACCACTAACTATTGCAGAAAACTCAGGACTTGATCAAATAGACATATTGACAAAATTAATATCAGAGCATGAACAAAAACATTTTACAATGGGTGTGGATGTGCAAAATGGCGTATCTGATGCACAAAAACAAGGTATTATAGAACCGCTTTTAGTGAAAACTCAAGCATTAATTGGAGCATGTGAAGTTGCAAATCTTATACTTCGAATTGACGATGTACTCTATTGTGGTCCAGTTACTGAAGATGATCTTGCACAGGCAAAAAAACAACTTGAACAACAATAATTGTGCAAAATTAACTACTTTTTAAAAGCGACAAACCTTTAAATACTCACGAATTATTAGTACATATAAAAAAAAGAGTTGTATAAAATTATGGTAAGAGATGAATATGCATTTGTTCCTGCAAAGGAATTTGATAAGTTGGAGCACGAAATTGAACATATAAAAGATAATCCTGTTATTCATAAAGGTGCAGAAGGAAAACAACTTGTTAAATCAATGGACAATTTACAAGGTGCGCTTTCAAATTTAATGAATTTGTTTGAAAGAGCGCATGAGGATTTAACACTAGAACAACGTGAAACAAAAATCTTGCAAGAACAGCTCACACCAGTATATGAAAAATTAGATTACGTTTCTGAACAAAATGAGACGCTTGCAAATGGGGTAGTGACAATTGCAGATTCAATCTTAGAATTAAAAGATAGTATTGAACACTTAAAAAAAAGTGTGGCTGCTATTGCATCAAGTAGTCAAGAAATACACAAGAGTCACTTAAATAGCCCGTTTTCAGTTACATTTGAACGTGAATCAGGTCTAAATAATGCACCACAGAATCGTTCAACACAACAACAAATATATCCGCCTCCAAATCAACAATCTCAATCACAGTTTCAGCAGACACCACCAGGAATTCCAAATCCTCCAAATTCTTTTTCAAAGCAAGCTGATGAGCCGCCAAAACCAGAACAATCACAACAACCGCCACTTCCACCAAATGCTTTAGGTAACGGGGAAGAAAAACCAAAGAAAAAATTATTTTTTTAAAATGAGTGATATATTTGTTGGTGTGGATCCAGTAGTCTCAAAGAGATATTTTCGACATTTATTTGATGCAAAATTAGATCGCCACCGACAACATCATATAAAACCATCTGCACATAAAACATCACATCACAAATCACATAAATTAACACATCACAAATTGAATAAGACATCGCATCAAAAATTACATCATCATGTTGTTCATAAAACTTCGCACAAATCAAGTGATATTACGTTGTTAAAAAAACAATTAGCTCATATGGAATCAGAGTTATCACTTATTTTACAAGAATTTACTCAATTACAAAAATCAACGCAACCAATTGTTCATTCTCAGCATAAAACGACTGAAAAAAAAGCATTATTAGATCAGTTACATGAACTTGAACATAAATTACTGAATTTTGAAAAAAATCAACACGCAACGCCACAACATATTCAAATGTTAAAAAAGCGAATACATATTATTCGTGAGGCATTGTATAAAGATTAAAATATATAGTTTTTTAAATATGTTTATTCTCGAGTTTTGATGATGAATGTTCAACGTGCACAGCAAAAACTCATTAAACGCATAACAGCTATCTTGGAAGAGTGGTATGGATGTAGTCAACCATTTGAGGGAATCTGGTTTTATAATCAAAAGGATCAAAAATTATTTATTCTCTCTTTAGATGCTGACAATCTTGATTTATCACAACTTCGAATAAATTCATTAGGTTTGTATGTTGGAGAAATAAATGAAGCACAAACAGAAATTCGACTTAGTTTAGATGCCTCTCAAATAGTTGGCAAATATGCCACAAAAAATATATTAAAACTCTCAGATGAGGTATTTGCCAAATGGTGTAGGGGAATTTCAATCTATTTGGATGAAAAATTAAAAAAAGAAACTGAACATTTGCGCGGATATATTTTGATTTCTAATACACAAAATGATTTTTTTGGTGTGGGGCGAATAAAAAATGATGAATTATTATCCTTTGTTTCAAAATCACGTTTTATTAAAGGAAATATACGAGAAGCGCATGAATTACAATGATTAATAGTTAGCGATAAAAGAAAAAGATAACTTCTTAGCGTAAAGTGGGAAAATACGTGACTGTAAAGAGAAAACATTTATAAACACCCATCATACCTCAAACTAAGGTTTCTGATGCAAAATGAAGATACTCCCAAAGCATTTACGAGTCGCGAATCGATACATCCTTTTAAAGATTATCACTGAAAAACCAATATCGTACGAAGATTTTACAAAAGCATACACAGAAACACTTAAAAAGCTTGTCGGTATATTTGGTTTTGCACGCTTAGAAGTGCAAATACTTAAAAATAAGTATCAGTTTCCATATGCGATAATTAAAACAAAGCCAAAAAGTGTGCTAGTTTGTCAAGCTGGGTGTGCGTACATGCAAACAATTCAAAATCAACCAGTTCGGCTACAAACGATACAAACGAGCGGTCAAATTCACAAATTAGAAGAGAGTGTAAAAGAAAATGGACATGCAAACGACAAATCATCAGATGATGGGATATGATAGAGCAATCACAATGTTTTCGCCAGATGGGCGATTATTGCAAGTTGAATATGCAAAAAAAACAGTTAAACAAGGAAGCACTGCAATTGGAATGGTAGCAAAAGATGGTGTTGTTTTTGTAACGGATAAGCGAATTGTAAATAAACTCATAATTCCGAGTTCTGTTGAAAAAATATTTCAAATAGATACACATATTGGTGCAACATCGGCTGGTATTATTAGCGATGCAAGGATTTTAATAGAGCGCTCACAAGTAAAAGCTCAGCAATATTTTGTGCAATATGATTCTGCAATTGATACATTAGATATTGTTAAAGATATCGCAAATCTTAAACAAATGACAACACAATCAGGTGGACTAAGACCATTTGGAGTTTCATTATTAGTTGGTGGAGTGGATGTTCGAGGACCGTCACTTTATTTAACCGATCCGACAGGTATTTATTTTGAATACAAAGCAGTTGCAATTGGTATGAATGATAAAGAAGTTGATGAAATATTGCAAAAAGAGTATTCGGATACTTTAACTGTGCAAGATTGTGTGAAATTAGGATTAAAATGTTTAAGAGAAACATTAAAAGACGAATTTGATGAACGTCGTGTTGATTGTGCATATATAAAAAGTGATGAGAAAAAGTTTACTCGAATACCTCATTCAGAATTACCGAAATAAACGCATATGACTAATAGAACATACGATCCTGAGAAATTTCAACTTAATATCATTCGATATAAAAAAGACGGATTACCGTTTGAAGTTGTTATTGATCCGGATGCATATTTAAAATTTGTACAAAACCAAGCACAAATCGAGGATGTACTTCAAAGTGAAGATATTTTTGCGGATGCACAAAAAGGATTATCTGCTTCAACAAAAGATGTGCAACAAGTTTTTTCAACTGCTCAAGAAGCACTTACTCAAATCGTGCAAAAAGGCGATGTTCATTTAACAACTGAGTTTAAACGACATGTTCGAGAAAAAAAACAAAAACAAATTTGTACGCTTATTCTAACAAATTGTGTGGATCCACGAACAAAATTACCAATACCGCAACAACGTTTAGACATCGCACTTGAAAAAATAACACTTGCAATAGACGAATACAAACCAGCAAAAGAACAAGTACAAAAAATTTGCAAACAATTAAGTGAGCATTTACCGTTACAGTTCTTACAAAAAACGTTTTATGTTACAATACTGCCAAAATATGCTTCAAAAGGATTAGGTGTATTACAAAAATATGGTGATGTGACAAGAAAAACATGGAGTGTGGATGGTTCATTAAGTTGTGAAATAACAATTCCTGCAGGACTTGAAAATGAGTTTTATGAATCAGTCAATTCAATAACACATGCAACAGCAGAGTTTGTATTATGTTCAAAGAAAGAAGAATAGAAATGAGGAAAGAACAAAATGGGAGAAATATATGTAGAAGAAAAAACAGTAGTCGCTCCAGGTGAATTACTTGCAGAGGGAATGGATGTAATTCCAGGAAGTGGAGCATATCGCCTTGAAGAAAAAGTATATGCAAATAGAGTTGGTTTAGTCTCAATAAATGGACGATCGTTAAAACTCATACCACTTAGTGGAAAATACAAACCCAAACGTGATGATGTAATTATATGTCAAGTGTTTGATATTTTTATGAATGGTTGGAGAGTTCGGACAAATACTGGATATGATGCGCAGTTAAATGTTCGTGACGCATCAAATTCGTTTATCACGAAAGGAAGTGATTTATCAAAAATAGTTGCAATTGGTGACTGGGTTATTGTGAAAGTCGCACAAGTTACTTCGCAAAACTTAATTGATGTTACAATGCGTGGTCCGGGTTTAAGAAAAATATTTGGTGGACAAATATTATCATTTAGTCCAAATAAATTTCCGCGTTTCATTGGTCGTGCAGGAAGCATGGTTTCAATGATAAAACGTGCAACAGATTGTCAAATTATCGTTGGACAAAATGGGTTAATTTGGATAAATGGGGAACCGAATAAAGAAGTTATTGTACGCCAAGTAATTAAAATAATTGAATCTGAAGCACATACAAGTGGTCTGACACAACGAATAAAAGAATTTTTAGAAGAAAAAGGGTGTGTTGTAAAAGATGCACAACCTGAAGATGCTCAAGAAGAAGCACCAAAGGAAGAAGAATAGGTGGGAAAAAATGGCATATAAAAAACGATTTGATGGTCGAGATTTTACAGAATTACGAGAAATGACAGCAAAAGCAGGTGTTATACAAGAAGCAGATGGTTCAGGTTTTTTTCAAGCAGGAAAAACTGCAGCGTATGCAGCAGTATATGGTCCAAAGGAATTACATCCGAAATTTATGCAAGATCCAAGCAAAGGTATTTTACGAGTTACGTATAGTATGATGCCGTTTTCTGGTATGGGTAATAGAGTACGTCCAGGTCCAAATAGACGGGCAAAAGAATTATCGATGGTAATTCAAAAATCATTGGAACCAGTGTTAGATTTAAGTGCGTATCCAAATTGCGTAGTGGATGTTTTTATTGAATTACCACAAACAGATGCTGGAAGTAGATGTGCAAGTATAAATGCTGCAGTTATTGCATTAGCAGATGCGGGACTCATTATGAAAGATATGGTTTCAGCGATTTCTGTTGGTCGTGTTGATGATAAAATTGTCGCAGACTTAGATTATGCTGAAGAAGCATATGAAGATGGTCCAGTTGCGGATGTACCGGTAGCAGTAATACCATCTACAGGTCAAATAACATTGTTACAATTAGATGGAGATTTTGATCCAAAAAAAATGCAAGAAGCATTGGACTTAGCAATTGATGCGTGTCATCAAATAAAAGAAGTTCAAATTGCAGCTGTGAAACAAAAATATGAGGTCTCACAATGAAAAAAGAAAATCATTTAGCAAAAGCTATACAACAAAACATTCGATATGATGGTCGAAAAATAGATGAATATCGACCAATAGAAATTGAATACGGTATATCTGCAACAGCCGAGGGAAGCGCGCGAGTAAAAATCGGTGATACTGAAGTAATTGCGGGTGTAAAATTAGAAGTTGGACAACCATATTCGGATACGCCAGATAGTGGTAATTTAATGGTTGATGTTCAATTATTACCACTTGCATCGCAAAAGTTTGAATCAGGACCTCCTGGAATTGATGCAATTGAAATTGCGCGCGTAACAGATAGAGGAATCCGGGAAAGCAAATGTGTTGATTTAAAAAATTTGTGTATTAAATCCGGTGAACAAGTCTGGTCAGTTTCTATTGATGTTGGGACATTAAATGTTGATGGAAATATGTTTGATGTTGCATCCTTAGCAGTTATTGCTGCAATTAAAGATACAGTTTATCCAAAAGTAAGCAAAGACGGCGTGATTGATTACAAACAAAAAACAAAAAATAAATTGCCGCTTGATAAAATACCAATTGGTGTAACTGTATATAAAATCCATGATTCTTTTGTTGTTGATCCAACAACGCAAGAAGAATTAGGAAGTGATGCGCGTTTAACAATAACAACGGTTGAAGATGGGACTATTTGCGCAATGCAAAAAGGCGGGGATAAACCTATTAGTGTTGATGATGTGCAACAAATGGTTGATATTGCATCAAAAAAAGCAAAAGAACTTCGGAAATTATTATAAACGAAGGTTTTTTGGAGGAATAAAATATGGATTCATTAACAAAATATGAAAGAGCACAATTAATTGGGGCGCGCGCACTACAAATATCAATGGGTGCACCGTTTAAAGTAACACTTTCAGATGAAGATTTGCAAAAAATCAAATATAATCCGATTGAAATTGCAAAATTAGAACTTGAACAAGGAGTTATACCTTTAGAAGTTGTGCGAAAAATACCAAAACTTGTTGAAGTTAATGAAAAAGATGTAAAAAACATCTCAAAACTTGAACAATTATAACTGTACAGTTAAATTTAGCTGTATTTTTCTTTTTTTTTTAAAATCAAAAATCAAAACATTTTTAAATAAAGTTCTCAATATATACCATTCGGGGGTGCAAAAAAGAGGAATACATCTTATGAGTATTTCTAACTAATGCACACAAATAATTGGGTGGTTATATATGGTACAAAAAAGAGGCAAAAAAACACAATCAAAAAAATCTTCAACAACTAGTAAAAAAACAGTAAAAAAGACAGTGAATCGTTCACCAAAAACAACAAAAAAAGTGGTTAAGAAGGCGACTCGAAAAATTGTAAAAAAGCCTGCAAAAACAACAAAAAAAGTCCAAACAAAAAAAGCGGTAACAAAACCATCTGCTAAAAAAAAATCGGCTGCAAAAGTAAATGCGCAAGTAGATAATACTGAATTTTTAGATTTTCAAAACGAAGATGATATTTTACCACCACCAACTTTTGATGAAATTAAACAAGAGTTAGCCTCTCATAATTTAGAAGTACCAAAACCAGCATATACCTCAACTAAAAATAACGATTTCATGGATGATTCTTTTCCACAAACTCAATTTAATACTGAAACAGATGATGATTCGTTTGAAGATACACAGGAATTAGCACGAAAATTTGATTCACTGCAACAAACTTCTAATAAAAAAGAAGAACGAGAAAAAAAACCTACAAAAAAATCATTTTTCAAAAGATTATTTGGTAAAAAAGATTCTTTAAAAACAGAATCTCAAATTCCACCTCTAGATGATATTGCACACAAAACACAGAGTGAGATTGAGGAACAAAATTTTTCTAGAAAACTTCAAAATACCAATCCTATTGAAGAAGAAACACCGATTGATCCGACAACTGAAGTTAAAAATCAAGATGAGCAAACAGTAACAAATTCGGATGAATCTCGAAATGATGTTGATGATGCACATAAAAGACAAGAAGAATATGTAGCAAACTTACGAAGAAGACTTGATAGTGAAATACGAGAACGTCAAGAACACTTAGATGCATTACAGAGTCAATTATCTAACCGTGAAAGTGAACTAGATCAAAAGCATGAAGTTTTGCGTACGAAAGAAGAAGAACTTGTTGAATTAGAAGAAAAATACAGTGAATTACAAAAACGTGAACACGAATTAGACGATTTGAAACTTACTTTAGATCAAAAAGAAACTGAGCTTGAAAAACTACAACAAGAATTAGCAGATAAAGAATCTGATTTGTCGCAAAAAGAAGATGAGCTAGCACAAAAAGAAGAAGCTTTAGCATTACAAGAAGAACAAATACAATCTGCAAAACCAAAATCGATTGAACAAAACGAAGATGTGTTTGAGGAAGATACTCAAAGACTTACAAATACATATCAGTTTAAACCACAGCAGGAACCCAAAGCTGTAAAAGCAGTTGAGTCGCCTAAATCAGTTCAATCACCAACAAAACAGATATTGTTAGAACAACTTCAAGAGGCATATACTTCATTGCATCATATGAATATTACAAAAGCAAAAAAAATTTATGTGCAACTAACAACACAATATAAAGATTTTGTTGCAGAATATGGTCAAGATTCAGAAATGTATCAAGATATATTAGATTTATATAAAGATATTAAATTAGCAATGGTTCATGCATCATAATTATTGTTAATTTCAAACAAAAAAGGGGTTTTGTGTGAATGAGTAAAAATATGCAATTAAATAGTTTGTCATCTAATTCTCTTCATAATCCTTTAGTAAAGTTGACTGAAAAAATTTCTCAGAAAAACGAAGAATTACAAAAAAAAAAACAAAAACTTGATGTAAAAGAACAAGAACTCACAACATTACAAGAAAAATATACTGTTGGTATAGCAAAAAATCAAAAAATACGGGATGAATATAATCAAAAAAATGCTGATTTGAAATCTCAACAAAAAGAAATTGTACAAAAACAAAATACACTTCAAAAAAAAGAAGAAGAGTTACAATTGTTTGAATCTCGACTTCAAAGTGATCATGAATTAATTGAGCAAACAAAACGCGATTTACAAAGTCAAATCGATCATATTCAAACCGAACAAAAAACACTTCAAGCTAATCAGGAATCTTTTGAAAAACAAAAAAAACAGTTTCAAAAAAAAGAACAAGAACTTACAACATTACAAGAAAAATATACTGTTGGTATTAAAAAAAATCAAAAAATAAAGGATGAATATAATCAAAAAAATGCTGATTTGAAATCTCAACAAAAAGAAATTGTACAAAAACAAAATACACTTCAAAAAAAAGAAGAAGAACTCAAAGCTCGTCAAGAAACAATTCAAGAACACGAAGTGTTGTATCAGCAAAAACAATCTGAGTTACATATTACACAGCAAGAATTTGTAAAAAATCAAAAAGAGTTACAAGAGCGAAGTTCAAAAGTCAAAAAAGAGGAATCGAAGCTTTTAGAAAAAGAAAACGAAATTAATAAATTACAATCAGATATACATACTCGTGAGACGCAAGTTCAAAAACAAACATCAGAATTAAATGAAATTCAAGAATCAATTCTAATTCGTGAGGATGAGCTTCAAAAAAAAGAATCTTTATTGCAAAAAAAAGAATCAGAACTTGAATCTCAAAATGCTATTGTGAAAAGATTACAAGAAACGTTGCAAGCACAACAACTAACATTTAAAAAAGAAAAACATACATTTGAACAAGAGTCTGCAAAGAAAAAGCATGAATTACACATTTTTGAAAATACAGTACAAAAATTACAAGATGATATTAAAATTCAAAAAAATCAAATTCAACAGTCAATTAAACAAAGTAAAGATTTACTTGAAGAACAACAAGAACTTGAGTCACAATTACTCCAAAAAGAAGATATTTTAACACAAAAAGAACAGTTATTAGAAAAAAATAAAGAAACTTATACAAAAGAGTATCAAAAATTTCATATTTATAAACTAACGGAATCAGATAAACTCCAGCAAAGCAAAAAAGAAATTACAGAATCTTTGTCAAATATTCGTTTGTTTCAAAAAGAATCTAAACAAAAGATGTCGGTTGTTGATTCTCAAATCCGTATTGCGCAACATCTCATTAAAAGATTAGAGACGCAAACACAAAAAGAAGAATCAGTTGAAGATTTTCAAAAACTCATTAGCCAAAGAATATCGGTTTTGAAATCACAAATACAATATGTACAAAACAACCAAGAAAAAACAGAATTAGAACATTCTCAAAGACGCAATATTTTAGAAACACAGTTATCACAAGTTCAAGTTGATTATAGAAATACTGTGAGAAAAGAAGAAAATTATGCAAAACGTTTTACAAAAACGCGTGATAAAGAAAAGGACTTACAAAAGAAAATTGATGTGAAAAATAGATTCTTGCAACAAATTAAAATCAAACTAGCTCGAGTTGAATTTTTAATCACACAAAAAGAGTATGAACGTGCAAAACAAATTTGTGTTGAGATTATAGCGCAAACACAATCATCCCCCGATATTTTTCAGCAAAACTCAGATTTATACGAACGCCTTATGAAAGTGTATCATGAGGTGAGACATATATGAACATATATCAAAGAGCTCATACTGAACATGCATTTATACTAGCTTCAGGTACAAAATTATATAGTATTTCTGATTTACTTCAAGCTTTGGTAAATATGTCTGAATCCGAATTTTCAAGTCATGTTTCACAAACAAAGAATGATTTTGCATCTTGGGTTGAAGGCGCATTAGATCAAAAAAAAATTGCAGAAAATATTCGCGTAGCACATTCAAAAAATATGTTGATACATATTCTTCAAGCGTTATTAAAAAAAAACGAACAAAATAGTAACCAAAAATCAATTCAAAATGTTTCTCAAGTAAAATTGCCTGATTTACAACGAAAAGCATATCAAAAAATACAACAACAATACAAAATTGAATTAGAAAAGGCAAATGAAAAAATTCGAGTTTTGACAAAAATAATTCAAAAGATTCCAAAAGAAACAACAAACCAATCAAAAAAAAATCAGAAAGAATTAGATGATTTAAAATTTTTGTTAAAACAAGAAAAAGAAAAAGTACGAGAGCTTACAAATCAAATAAGTGACTATCAAAAGAAATTCCGTGATGCATCTGATGCATTAAAAAAAACGAAATCTGAATATGATGAGTACGAACATCAAATTGATCAATTACAAAAAACTCTTCAAACACAAACGCAAACTATTCGCTCATTAACAATAGATACTGAACGTTTACGAGTTGCAAAAGAAAAAATTGAAAAAGAACTTCAAGAAAAAAAATCAACAACATCAACACAAAATGATGAACGCCAACAAAAACTGTATGAGCGTTTAGAAAAAGATTTAAAACAATTACACGAGGAAAGTGCGAATCTTCGACAAGAAAATGAAGCATTAATAAAATTAAATGAAGAGTTAAAACAAGAGTCTGCACGAATTCGAGTGTATGAAGAAGAAGCATCAGATTTACAAAAAGAAATTCAAGCATTGACTAAACAATTAACTCATTATGAGAATAAAGAACGAGAGTTAACAAAGTCTATTGAAAAGACTCGACAGAAATTAGAACAAGAATATCAAAAAAAGACGTCTGAATTATTACAACGAGAAGAACATATTATTGGTCAGGAACAATTAATTGCGCATAAAGAACAAACGATATACGAGTCGCAAAAACAACTTGATTCTCGGTTTAATGAGTTTAAACGAACGGATACCAAGCTTGAAAAAGAACAACAAAGGTTGGCTGATTCGTCTCAAAAATTAGCTAATTATCGAATCGAACTTGAACGAAGAAGTGTTGAGTTAAATGCAAAAGAACAAGAAATAATTACACAAAAAGATGAATTAGCTCAAACGATGGATAAAATTACGCGCTTAGAACAAACGCAAAAAATTGCTCGTGATAAATTAGAAAGAGAACGCGAAGATTTGCTAAAACGAAAACAAGAATTACGTAAATTACAAGAAGATGTGCAACATGATTCGAGAAAAGCACGACGGACTCAAAAAGATATAGATGTTCAATTAATTCAGTTAGAAGAAGAAAAACGAAAACAAAGTGTCATACAAAAAGAATACGACCAACGACTCTCTGATTTACAAGAACATAAAAAAGCGTTATATGATGATATTCAACAAAAAGAACGAAATATTACATCTCGTGAATCTGTTGTTGCACAAAAAGAATCTCAATTAGAAAAAACACAACAAGATTTGAATCAAAAAGAATCAGATTTACATGTAAAAGTACGTGATGTGGCAACTCAGTTACAAGAAATAGAAGATACTAAACGTGATTTAGATAAACGCCAAACTGAGCTTCATAATGCAGAAGTTGAATTTCATTATAAAGAGCAACAAATGCAAAAACAACAAAAAAAATTAGAATCTAAACAAATAATGCTTGAACAGAGTCAAAAAAAAGCGTCAAAACAAATTCGAGAAGCACAAAATCAGATTAAGTCAACAACACAGAAAAAGAAAGAGTATGATCAATTACAGAAAAAGCTGATGAATTCACAAAAATCTATTGAGTCACAACAAAAAACTTTGCAGAAAAAAGAATCATTGCTTCAGATGCAAGAATCTTGGATTAAAGATCAACAAAGGTTGTTAAAACAAGAACAATTAGCGCTACAGCATGATAAGAAAATATTTGAAAAAGAACAACATACATTTGAAAAAGAACAAAACCAAACTCGAGTACTCCATGAAGATGCGGTATCACTTCGAGAGATTGCAGCTCAAACGACGTCTGAACTTTTAGAAAAAATAACTCAAACGCAAAAAGTCAAAGAAGAATATGAGTTATTACAAGAACAATTACAAACTCGTGTTCATAAAAAAGAATCGGATTTAGTAACCTGGGAAAACACACTTGAACATAAAGAACAAGATGTTTTACAAAAAGAATCTCAGAATCAACGAGATGTGGATGAAATTGCTCATCAACTCAAACAATTGCATCAAGTTAAACAATCAGTACAAAAAGGTCAAGCTACATTAGAAAAGACGCAAAAAGACATTTTAGTTAGAGAAGATGCAATTAATCAAAAATATGATGCACTTGAGCAAAAAGAACGTGAATTACATGCATTAGAGTCCCAGTTACATGAGTTAGAACACGATCTTTTTCATAAACAAAAAGTTGTGGGAAAACAGAACAAACAACATAAAAAAAAACAACGAGATTTTCAACAAAAAATCCAGACACTCATTCAAAAATCCTACAAATACATTTCATCTCAATTAGATACTTCGCAACAGCTGTATGATGAAGCTTTACGAGTTTATGATGCGTACACTCAGGAATTTGGTGATGATTCAAACATATACGCAAACTTGATTCAACTTTATGAACAAATAGAGTTAGAAAAACTTTCTCAGTTAGATTAAATTTCTTTGATTTTACAGACTTTTATCTAGAAATTAACGTATAACACGAAAAAAAATAAGCTGGTAAATTAAATTCAAAAATTCTACTTTAAGTATCATTTCAAAATATCGCTGTATACAGAGAAAAGCAGAGTTTATGAAAAGTTTTATTTCGGTAAGATTCTACTATTTCGCAATATGTACTACACTAATCATATATCAATACAGTGAATATCTTGATGGAATGTGTCATAAATAAAAAAAAAGAAAAAACAACCTGCAGTATTTTACTACTGCAGATATATTCAAACGTATTGCCTACTTGTAATAATATTGTTTTCATTTATAAATATACTTGTATTTTGCTTTATGTTAACATCTAATAATTATTTTAAAACTTTAAATATGCAAAATAAGATTTTTAACTCTTTATGTGTTGTTTATAGCGATTAATATATTTTTTAAAACGTTATTCTTTATTTATTCGTTATTTTAAAAACATAATGTTTAAAAACTTAGAAATATCTCTTTTTCATTATGAAGCATACATTTATCATATTAGTATTTTTTTGCGTATTTTTATCATTGATATCTCTGCAAGGTGTTGAATCAGCCAAAATTCGTGGAGCGATATATGATCATGAACTTAATCCAATTAGTAAAACAGTTGTAACAATTAATTCGACTCCTGAGCAACGTCGCGTGTCACAATATGGTGGATATCATTTCATAGTGTCTCCTGGATCATATGAGATTGTTGCAACACTAACACGAAATGATATTACGCGAGAAATCGCACGTGAATATATTGTAATTCCATCCGAAGGTGATTATGTCAAAGATTTATTTTTATATGATGATTTTGATATGCGTTCTGAATTTGAAGAGACATTTTTTATGCGAGTTACAATGTGGTTTAATGAATATTATGGATTTATAATACTATTATTTGTTGGATTACTGTTTATATGGGTTGCATTTAATGTGTATTTTCGATTTTTTCAAGTTCAAAAACATCACACACAAACAGAAGTTGGCGATACACAAGATACTATTTCTGAAATTATTTTAGAACAAACTTCTGATGATATTATTGAAAAGAAGATTTTATCTTTATTGGCAGACTCTCAAAAACCTCTTCGTCAAAAAGATATTCGAAAAAAGTTTCCACTTTCAGAAGCAAAAATATCTTTAGTTTTACGTAACATGGAAGAAAAAGGACAGATAGCGCGTTTAAAAAAAGGTCGTTCAAATGTCATATCGTTAACGTAGATAATCCTACTGTTTTTCGATTAAAAATACATCTTCATTAATTGCAACAACGAATACTTTTTTTGTTTTGATATAAATTTTTTTATCTAGTATCAAACGAACAGGTACTTCTTGAAATGTGGTTGGATGAATGACGTGTAATTGTGGACTTGTTCGAGTTACTTGTACAAAAGTTGGTTTGATTTGATTTGCATCTTTTGCATTTTCGGCATCAAGTGATAGTTTCTCGTGCGTATAGAGTTCGATTAGTTGCGCAGTTTGTTGAATTTGTAATACATAGTAATATGCATTATGATACTGTATTATGTCATGTTTTGAGAATAAAAATCCGATGAGTGTAAATGTTGTTCGATAAATAATAAAACCTTGTTGTTCATTTTGTGAAAAATGTTTGGCATCAATTTTCAGTGTTCCGCCGAATTCTTTGTGCATTTGATGCATAAATGATTTTGCAAGTTTTTTGTGTGTTATCTGGTAATCAGCTCCGAATTCATGTTTTTTTTTCTTTGTCACAAACAATCCTTTTTCTTCTAGTCGAAACAATTTTTGTTCAAACAAATGTATATGAGATTCTGTCATATTTCGTATTTGTATTGTACCTTCAGTGTAGTCTTTATTGAGTTTTTTCGCAAGTGGTGATGTTTGAGGCTGAAGTGTATAGGTAATATCGTATGCTTGATGAATATCTATACTATCGTGTTTACCACTTACGTGCGCGACGGCAATTTTTTGAAAAATATCTTCGTGAAGTTCAATTTCAATATGTGTTACAGTTGCGTCTTTATTGAGCATGAGACTTTTTTCAAGTACTTGTTGTATGTGATTTTTGAGTTGTTTTTTAGTCCAACGATTTTGAAAAAAAAC
Source organism: uncultured Methanosarcinales archaeon (assembly GCA_964624275.1). GTDB lineage: Archaea > Nanobdellota > Nanobdellia > Woesearchaeales > DATGWN01 > CAZUXP01. The sequence continues at coordinate 2,393 of CAZUXP010000013.1, read as the reverse complement.
ATATCCTGTTTGTGAACAGTATTGAATCACAGTTTCGCGTTGACCTAGAACTAATTGTATTTCTGGTTTTTGAGGTGGAATGTACGTTCTTCGTTGTTTTTGTGTTTTTGTTGTCATAATGTTTTTCTTACATAATTCTAAAAATAACCATATATTTATAAACACTTTCATTCTTTTTTTGCGTAATGAAACAAATAAAAAAATCTTTTTTTCGACGAATATATAAATTTCTTTTCATTGAGGATAGTGTTTTAAGTTGGTTTGTGAGTATCATTTTAGCATTTTTATTAATATTTTTTATCATTTATCCAACATTGAGTTTTGTTTTACAAACGCCTTTACCAGTCGTTGCAGTTGTTTCAGGAAGTATGGAACATAAAGGTGTACCTCCTTGTGCGATTGAAAGTCAAGGAATTTGCATAAAACGTCATCAAACAGATCCAGTACTTTGTAGTCAGCGTGTTGAACAAACAAGATTCACATTGTCTAGGTATTGGGATGTATGTGGGGATTGGTATGAAGAAAATATGAACATTACGCAATCTGTTTTTTCCCAATTTTCCTTTTCAAATGGTTTTAATACGGGTGATGTTATGGTTATTCGAGGATACTCGGCTGAAGAATTACAAATTGGAGATACTATTATTTTTATAAGTGATACGCAAAAACCAATTATTCATAGGTTAGTTGACATGCAATGGAACAATTCGCAATTGTATCTAACAACAAAAGGTGATCATAATGCAAAAGCAAAAGAAGGTTTCCCGGATAATGAAGTTTTAGTACCATATGATCAATACGTTGGCACTGCAATTTTTCGAATACCGTATGTAGGATATGTTAAAATTTGGTTTGAAGTATTTACAAATATGATTTTTCGCTTATTCTGATTCTAAAACCGCAGAGTTAGTTGTTTTTTCATTACATTGAGTTTTAGGAGAGTTGGTTAGTTTTAAGTCTTAATAAAGTAATTTTTATTTTAAAACAGATTTTTAGAATAGAGTCGGTGTGTCCATCAAATATGCTACGTCGGATAAATATAGAATAAGTTATATTATTTTGGCGTTTTATCAGACGAGAGATTGATTTACAAAAAAATCAAAGATTTTCTGTGTATGAAAAAACACATTTTTCTTTGCATACAAAGCTCTCGTTGTAAAGTGAGCTTATGTTTTAAAATCATCGTGATGTAACTTGACAAATATTGAATTATTCGATACAGCCATCAAATGCATACTTTTTTAAATAATTGATTTTCAAAATATAATATGAAATTCGATCCAAAGACGGGTAAACTAATATTACCGGGTAAAATAGAGCAAAAAATTGCGCAAAAAAATGATGTCGAGGTTGTTGATAAAGACGAAGATTCAACACTTCCAACATGTGATTTTGATTGCTCAAAATGCGATTCAAAAAAAGCATATTATTGGATGATACAGACTCGTGCAAGTGATGAACCAGAAACAAAATTCTTAAAATGTGTGAAGTGTAAATATACAACAAGAGATTACAGTTAATAAGTATATTTATTCGTATGGTGTCGTATTTTCTTTAAAATGATTTTTTGGATGAAGTCAAATATAGTAGAAAAGTATATAAAGGAGTAAACTGGATAGATTTACTAGGGGTTAGGAAAAAACGATGAAATCTTACAAGACAATATTCAGCTTATTAATAGGATTTTTATTAATAATGTTTTCATCAGTATATGCTTCCACGTTTGATGTAGAAATTCAACCTGTAGTTGATAGAATTTATGGCGATGAAGTTGCCGAATTTGAGTTTACTGTTACAAATCGCTTACAAAGTGAACAGCGTTATATTGTTTTTTCAAATGACCCAGGGTGGAGCGTGTATGTTGAAGGAAATCAAATTCAATTACAACCGCAAGAAACAAAAACTGTGCGAGTTTTATTTAATCCGTCAGTAACACTAAATTCTGCACAAAATTATGGTGTTCCGATATCGGTTCGGTCGTTATTTCAAAACGAACTATATAATCAAGTAGTTCCAGTAACAATACGAGATGATACATTTCGAACATATGAACCGTCTATTTTTGTTGATGTAACAGTGAACAAAGATAATACTGTTGATCCGACACAACCATTTGATGTTACTATGCGACTTATTAATCGAAATAAATTGCACCTTGAACCATTAGAAGTGTTATTTGAGAGTTCTTTATTTGAAGATACGGTTCAATTAACATTACCCCCTGAAGAACGAGTAACACAAATACTTACGTATCAAATTTCACCACAAACGCCTCCGCAAAACGCATCTATCGATGTCAAACTTGTTGCGAATAACAAAAGTCTTGGAACTGTACAAACAGTTTATTTTGAAGTTAAAGCGTCTGAAAAAGGTTTTTCACGAACAATTATCGA
>CAZUXP010000012.1:0-40429 GCA_964624275.1 uncultured Methanosarcinales archaeon | reverse complement strand
ACTCATTTTGAGTTGTGCGGGGTTATATATTTTTCGAGACTTGGGACAAAGCCCATTATTTCCCGTAAATTTATAAAACAAACCAAAATCATTGTAATATGAATACACAATCGGCAATATATTTATCAAATAATGATTATTTCTTAAAAAACGTGAACCCAATATGATTTGTTGAAAAAAACCGCAAGATGTTCTTTCTTTTGCACTTTCACACAATTTTCAAATAGGAAGTTATAACAGAATCAAAAAAATAAATGAGTTAGGGGATGGTTTAATAATCCGACCATATAATCAACAACAAGGATACGATATCCTTATAAAAAGAACATTTTCTGAAATACTTGAACACGATTTGCCTCGTGAAGAACTAACCGACTCAAGATTACAAAAAGTCATTCAAAATGCCTCTCGTATTATGCATATTTATAACAGTACTGTATATCAAGGAAATCTCTTTGGCGACAGTCGATTAATTCTTGAATCGGGTGATTTAGAACTTAAACAAGATATTATTGATTTTGTGCAAGCCGCACGACCAGTAATTAATGCAAAAGATTATATTTCTCAAATACTTGGATTAGAATAAAAGTTGTAAGAACAATAGTGCTTCTCATTATCGTATCATACTGACATTTCACCATTATCTAACTTTTAAAACACTGATTAATAAAACCAAACATTTAAAAATGCAATAAAATTCCAATTACCATTTATGGGGCTATGGGGTAACTTGGCTATCCTTCCTGGTTTGGGGCCAGGCGATCCCGGTTCAAATCCGGGTAGTCCCATTTTGGAGCAAAAATGGCAGAGAAAAAAATAAGTGCAAAACAATACGGTACGCGCTACGGTGCGAAAAACCGTGAAAAAGTAGGTGCGTTAAAACAATCGTACACCAAAAATAAAATGAAATGTCCGCTTACTAACAAAGTTGGTGGAGTAAGACGAGTGAGTGCAGGTATTTTTGTAAGTACAAAAACAAATACAAAATTTACAGGACGAGCTTACAGTCCACTCAAAAGTGTAAAAGCTACAGAGGATGAGGAATAATAATGGTCGAGTATAAATGTTTTAACTGTGGAAAAATGGTTTCGCAAGATTATTTGCGAAAAAAAATTCGATGCCCGTATTGCGGAAGTAAAATTTTATTTAAAACTCGTTCAACTTCAACAAAAATAATTGCGCGATGATTACGACACAAATACGTGTTTTAGATGAAAACAATCACATACAACAGTCATTTGCATCAGAACTAGCGGATATTCAGATGTCAAGATCTACTGTAAGTATGTCACATGAAAAAGGTGTTACAGAATTTATTATTCAAGCAAAAGATGCCGTTGCACTCCGCGCATCTTGCAATGCCATATGCAAACAATTAGTCATTTACGAAAAAATGACACAGATACAATGAACGATATTCAAAACCAATTTCAAACAATTGTACAAAACATCAGAGTTTTAGAAGAACAACAATACGAATTAAACCAAAAATTACGCGAAATTACAACTGCTAAAGAAGAAGTTTCAAAAAGTGACTCAACATATAAAATCCTTGGTTCGATTCTTATTGAAAAAAAACCTTCTGAATTACAATTAGAACTTGAAGATGAAGAGAATCACATATTATTACGAATAAAAACACTCACAGAACAACAGAACACTTTAACAAAACAAAAAGTCATTATCGAAGGAAAACTCAAAGGTGAAGAAAAATGAGCACAGAATTAGATGGAATTATTGATGTTATGAACGAACTAACACAAGACGCAAGCGTACCACAAAATGTTCGAACAAAACTTCTTGCAATAATTAAAGTATTACAACAACCAGACACAGAAAATATATCGATTACAATTAATAAAGTACTAGATGATCTTGAACAGATTTCAAATGACTCTAATTTACCCTCATATACACGTACTGATATTTGGAACATTACAAGTATGCTAGAAGAATTTGCATATAATTCGGTTCCCATGTAATTATGACAATCAAAGGTAAATGTATTGGAACAGTAGCTGCACTCATCATAATTGGAGCAGGAGTTGAAATTAATTATAAACCGATTGAAAAATTAACAAATAAAGTTTTACAAATATATGAATCTCGTAATCAACCAGATGAGTTATTTAGAGAAAACTATAGAGGAACTAGTCTAATTGATTTACAAAATACTTCTTTGAATACACGAGAAAAATATTTCATAAATGAACATAATTATCAAAAAAATGATTAGAGATTTTTCTAAACTCATTACAAGTATTTACTAGAATATTCAAATAGGTAAGTTTATAAAAGAAATTTTTGAATAAAACTTTATGGAAAAAGAACATCACGAAATACATTATTTTCACATTTCTCATGTGGCCGAACTCTATATAACCATGGCCATTCGCTCACTTGCACTTTCTATGATTAGTCTATTCATCCCGCTTATCTTGTTAGAATTAGGAAGAAGTCTTCTTGAAGTAATGTATACAGTCGTACGAGCTAGTAATACTCTCACAAGTTATGTAAGTGGAAAATACTTAGATTCACATGACTCAAAAAAATGCTTAAAACAGGAACAAGTATTAATGCAGTATCTTTGGATCTTCGCGCATTTATTCCACTTGGAGCAGTAACAGCAACGTCAATTACGTCTTTAGGAGGAGTTGGATTTACTTTATTAAATAATGCGTATGCTAAACTGTGGTATGAGAAAGCTCACAAGTTAGGTACAAGATTTATTTTAAGTCGAGAATTATTCTTAGAAATGGGACAAGCAGGAATTGTTATTTTACACTGATTATTTTTGTTTCACTTCAAACTTTATCGTTTAACTTTGAGCATTCAGTGTACATCATGAGTGCAAGCGTATTTGTTTTAGGTACAATTGCCGCAATTGTTATAAATGTGATTGATTAGCAGTGTCATAAAACTCTGCAACCTGTTTTTTTCACAACAATAATATCTTCGATGCGAATACCAGAAACTTCTCGTGCAAATTCTAAAAATACTTTTTTATTGACAAATTTTGTAAATTGTGGATAATTATCTAAATTACGCACATATTCATCAATAAAATAAATTCCTGGTTCAACTGTTAAAACCATATTTTCTTGTAAAACTCGTTGAAACCCGATTCCTGTTTTAAATAATACACCTTTATCTGTTTGAACAATTTCTTTTGCATCTGCACAATCATGTACATCTAATCCAATACTATGCGTGAAACTATGAGGTAAAAACATTGACGAAACTGTTGATTCGTATAATTCGTCTTTATCGCCAACTAAAATGCCGATATGAATTAAATTATCGACTAATACACAAAGAACTTTTTGTCGTATCTCACTAAAATTAATTCCTGGTTTTATTTGTGAAATAATATACTTTTGTAATTTTTGTACAAGGTCGTATATGATTTGCTGTTTAGCTGTAAATGAACTCAAACTAACTGTGCGCGTAATATCGCTACAATAATTTTCAAACCGACATCCTGTGTCAATAAGAAGTAAATCATTCTCAAAGAGAATATTGTCATAAGAAGTATTATGAATAATTTGTGCATCTTTTGTGACAATTGGCGTAAACGAGTGTTGTGTATTTTTTTCAATATATGCAACATCAATCTGTTTTTTAACATCTAATTCGGTTTTACCAACACAAATATCTAAAGAATCAAAAAGTGTTTTACTCATGATTTGTGCGTTTTGTATACATTGAATTTCAGTTTGTGATTTAATCATTCGCATATCAACAAGTATACGATATAACGACTCATCAATATATGTATCAAAATTATTATTTGCATTTGGAATCGAACGAATAATTTTTTGTTGTAAGTATGAATCTAATTCGGATAATGAATGTACTTCATCAACACAATATAATTCTTTTAATTCATCATCAGATAGTTGATTCCCATTCCAAATTTTATTTACAGTAGTTATTTCTTCCTTAAACAACAGATATTTCTTTGTTTCACAATCAAGTATAATTGCACAAAAAAAATCAATACCAGTCAAATACCAAATATATGAGTTTTGCACAAAAGGAAAATTCTCATCAGCATTTTGAAGAACCGGTTGTTGTGAATGTAAATAAATTAATCCATTTTGAAAATACGAAAACAGTTGATTGCGTCTTTGTGCAAAATCTTTTTGTGTAATGATTGATTTATCCATGAGTAAACCAACAGACAAGTGAGTCTGTTTTTTTTTCAATAATTCGACAAAACCCAAATCGTTCAAACTGAATAATGTCTTCTTGATTTTGTCGTAAAATTGTTTTTTCTGCTTGCGCACAAATTATACTTCCGTCAGGCATGTGTATTTCAGTTAAAATTAATTGATTTGGATCATTTGGTAACCAATGAATAATACCAGATTTTGTAGGTTCGTTTTTATACTCATCATATGTATCTGACACAACAGTGTTTTGATGAATATTACAAAAATCAATTAATCGAACAACGCCTCGCTCCAATTTTTCAGTATCTGATTGTTCAATAATAATATTATTTTGCACAGTAAGTTTTCTTCCCTTTTTTCTCAGTGTCGGATGCAAATCTAATTCAACATCCTGTATTTTATCAATCTGGATCTCAACTGGATCTTGAATACAAAAATATCGGTTTGCCTTTTCATCAATAATTTGCGTATTAAATGATTCTATACTTTGAAAAAACTCTTGCTTGTCTACAAGTTTATCAACTAATGTCATACCTGTTTCTTGCACAAAATCTAAAAACGCTTTTGCTTGAAATCCTCGCTTTTTTAATGCACAAACTGTTGGTAGACGAATATCATCCCATCCACAAAACAATCCTGCATCAATTTTTTCTCTTGTTTTAGTGGAAGACAATTCTAAATCGGTAAATTTATATCGTCCAATAAAATAAGAAACTGGTGGGTTTTTTCCGATTGATTCAAATAATAATTCTTGTCTTTTTGCATTATCAACATGATCTTTTCCCCTGATAATATGAGTCATTCCAAGTTCTAAATCATCAACAAATACTGAAAAATTCATCAATGGCCAAACTCGATATTGCGTTTGTGTTTTAGGATGCGGCGTTGTATTGATTCGAAATAATGGAAAATCGCGCATTGCAGGGTTTTTATGGTTCATGTCACCATTAAATCGTACAACTGCTTCTCCTTCCCGTATGTTTCCATTACACATATCCTCAAATAATTGGAGATGTTCTTTAACAGATCTTGATTTTGAGGGAGGATCAATTTTTTTATCTGAAAATGTTCGAAATTCATCACCTGAACTTGTATCAACATACAGCAATCTTTTTGCAATCATATCTTTAGCATATTTATAATACAGTTGCATCCTATCTGATTGAATAACGACTTCGTCTACATTACCAAACAACCAATTTGCGTCTTCAACAAGCATGTCATAAGCTGGTTCATAAATATTTTCGCTATTCGTATCTTCGATCCGCAAAAAAAATTTACCACCATATTTTTTCACATATGCACTTGTTAAACCACCAGTTATTGCATGACCAATATGCATCGGACCACTTGGTGAAGGCGCAAAACGCATTACAACATTTCCCGGTCTTGCACCAGTTAATTCTTTTAATCCTTTTTGTTTCTCTTTTTTTGGCGTTGCACCACCAAGACTTTCAAGTTGTGTTTGTTGTTCTTCAACTGTAAGTGAATTAATCTGCGCAGTAATTGTGTGTATGATTTGCATAAGTGATTTCATATCTTTTTTTGCATCACTAAATTCACCTAAAGCTTTTCCAATTAATGCTTTTGGATTTGCTTGTCCATTAAATTTAACTGCGTTTTCAAGTGCTGCCTTTTTGATAAAAAATTCTAATTCACTACTCATTCTTATTTATGCTCCCTTATTCGTGTTTGAAGTTTTTCAATAAACTCATCTACTTTCATTTCACCGTGAACGACATTATCTCGTGTTCGAACATTTACTGTTTTATTTTCTGACTCAGAATCACCTACAACTAAAATGTAATTGATATGTTTAAGTTGAGCTTCTCGAACTTTCTTACTTGTTGTTAAAGGTCTCTCGTCAATTTCAACACGTAAATCTGCATTTTCAAACAACGTTTGCAATTCTTTTGCATATACAACATGTCGATCTGCAATCGGTAAAATTCGAACTTGAACAGGACTGATCCATAATGGAAATTTACCTGCAAAATGTTCAACCATAATACCAAAGAAACGCTCTAACGAACCCAAGACTGCTCTATGTATAAGTACAACATCATGTTTATGACCATCCGCACCTTCATATGTACATCCAAACCTTTTAGGTAAATTAAAATCTAATTGACATGTCGGACATTGCCATTTTCTTCCAAGTGCGTCTTCTAAATCAATATCAATTTTTGGGCCATAAAATGCTCCATCTCCCTCTTTAATTGTAAATTCAATGTGTGCATTATTTAGTGCATCTTTAAGCATTTTTTCAGATTCATCCCAAACTTTTTCACTCCCAAGTTTTTCATCAGGTCGGGTTGAAAGATAATATGTTAATTTGAAACCAAATGTATCAACCCATACTTTTTGAATAAAATCTAATACATCACTTACTTCTTCTTGAACTTGATCGAACCGACAAAAAATATGTGCATCATCCTGTGCAAATTTTCGAACTCGTGTTAAACCTGATAATGTACCCGATAATTCATTTCGATGTAAATTTCCAAAATCTGCGATTCGAATTGGTAAATCTCGATAGCTATGATTTGTTCGATTATAGATTAAACAATGACTCGGACAATTCATTGGTTTTAATGAATGTTTTTGTCCCTCTACATCTAAAATAAACATATCATCGCGATAATGTTGCCAATGACCTGATATTTCCCATAATTTTTGATTAAACAACTGCGGAGTTATAACTTCTTTATATCCTCGTTTTTTATATTCGCTTCGAATTAACTCTAAAAGTTCATTATACATAATTGTTCCATTCGGTAAAAAAAAAGGTGAACCTGGAGCAAACTCATGTAACATACATAAGTCTAAATCAGCGACTATTTTACGATGATCTCGCTTTTTTGCTTCTTCAATTCGTGTTTTATATTCTTTTAACTCATCTTTACTTGGAAATGAAATCCCATAAATTCGTTGAAGTTGTTCGTTCTTTGAATTACTTCGCCAATACGCGCCGCTATACTTTGTTAATGTTAATGCTTTAATTCTTCCCGTATCACTGACATGAGGTCCTTTACATAAATCAAAAAACTCACCATTTTTATACAGCGTTAATCCATCTTTTTTATACTCTTCAACAATTTCTAATTTGAATTTATTATTTTTGAATAATTCTTGTGCTTGTTCATACGGAATTTCTTCTTTTACAAACGGAATTTTTTCTTTAACAACCTTTTTCATTTCCAATTCGATTTGTTCAAGATCTTTTTCTGAAAAAGGCTTTTCTACGGCAAAATCATAATAAAACCCTTCTTGAATCGGTGGTCCAATTGTTAATTGTGCATTTGGAAACAAACGTTTTACCGCAATTGCTAAAATATGTGCAGTTGAGTGCCAAAATACTTGTTTTCCTGCATCATCTTTAAATGTCAAAACGGTTAATGTACAATTTTTTATTAAAGGGGTTGAAAGATCAACTAATTCATCATCAATCTTTGCTGCTACTGCTGCACGAAGTAACCCCTCACCAATATGATTTAAGATTACATCTTGAATCATTGTTTTGGGTTCAACTTGTTTTGTTGTTCCATCCAAAAACGTTATATCTATCATTTGCAAAATAAAAATACATTTCTATATAAATATTAGCATTATATGGCCATATTTCTGCTTAATTTTGCTTGCGTAATCATTCTTTACCTAAAATCTGTATTAGTATACAGACCTCCCCTTTATTTCCTGTGGAAACCATACTAATATATGATTTAGTATACTAATTGTAAATTTAAATTTTTTTATAGAATAATTACTAGTAACACTTGAACATGGACGTAACCTATGAATCAAATTTGAATTATCAAGGTCTTCGGTTCAATTTAACCGAGGCGATGAAAAAACTTAGTGAATATACAAAAAAACATACATTCGAAGTTCACAAGTATACAAAAGAAGAAAGTCCTATTACAAATAAATATGAACACATTCTCTTTCATAATAGAGGTATAACTGGACATCTTTTAGCAACAACAAGACATGCGCCATTAGTTGGTCCACTGAGTAAGCAAATGATTAAAAACCCAAATCAAAACATTGATTTTATTGATATACGATTATATTCTCATATAACACCGACACTTGAACTTGAAGAACGACTTAATTCGCTTGTGCAGAAGTATCGTATTGAGCGGTAAACCATTCATTTCTCTTTGTGTTTGACTTCGTGCTCATCAACATGAACATCAAGATGTTTCACTTTATTCTTGATTTTTTTCATGTAATCCAAAATCGTTTTTCCCGCTTCATCAAGTGTTTTCCCATACGTAATTAATCCCTCTTCATGTCCAGCCATTACAATGAGCGGTTTTTGTTTTTTTTTGAGATGTTCATTTGCAATTCGAGCTAACTCATGTGCCATTTTTGGTGTCCCATAACTCGCTGAAGGATGAGTCGTTGGTACCACATCATAAAAAACATCCCACAGAGCCAAATTATGAACGTGAATAACAGCGTTAACCTCTTTGTCAGCCTCATAAATTGCAGCATGTGTCATTGCCTCAGATGAAGCTTTTACTGGTCCACTACAATATAACACATTATCATCTATATCAACATCTGTCACAACACTAATGTGATTCGGCGTAAGTTGCGCTTCATTTCCTGTTGCAGTACCAGTAACAAAGAATTCAGACGAATTTTGTATACGTTGTGACACATTTCCAAAGCCAACACCATTTTCATATGCACCTATAATATGAAGGTCATATAATTCTTGTCTCCAAACAACGATATCATGAATTTTATGTGGACTTACCGGTTGTGTTTTTGTCCATATACACTTATATTTAATGTATCCATCATCAACCATAGTCGTACTATATCAATATCTCTTTTTAAATATCTCGTTAAAAAATTAAAACTATAAAATAGTAACATATTTAAGAAAAACTAAAATCTACTAATTAATGACGGTTACAAATTCATTTTTAAATCGATTGTATGGTATTCAAAATAAAGATTTAAACGAGCAAACAAAACAAGCTCGACGTGAACTTATTAGACATACGTATTTTGCAATTGAAGAATACTCGCACCCTTTACTTATTGACATTCTAACACCTGTTGAATTTTTAGCATTTTTACCACACCAATACTATCAACGAAAACATAATCTTGCTCAAACACAAAAAACTTCCAAATATAATTTTATTTACACAAGTATTCAAAATGGAATTAAATCATTTAAGCGAATTCAAAGAGAAGAGCAATTACTACCAGGTATACCTGATTTTTTAGAAGAACACACAAATTTGCAAACAGTACAAGAACGAATAAGAACTATTGATGATGCAGAATTAGGAATTTTACAAAGACCGGCTGCAGACATTCTCACAAGAAAGGAATTTCATGAAAAAGAGAATAACCTTATACAAAAAGGTTCAAGTATAGATGAATATATTCTCAAAAAAAATTTTGTTCTTCAAAGAAATCTACCACGTTCAAAAACACCACAAATGATGCTTGAAATATACCAAATTGCAAAATTATACGCACAAGCAAAAGCGACGCAAAAACATAGGCATACAGCTACATATTCTCCAAAAAATCAAAAAAGTAACTCGACACAAAACCACACAATACCCATACATCCAACATTGCAACACATTCTTGAACACGACGAACCTTGGATGAAATTATTTACTCAAACCGATGGAGATTATGACATGCTTGCATTCACACATTTTTTTGAGGGTTTACTTGAATATAAACAATCTGATTCACAAAAAGACCTTCTTGAAACATTGACGCTGAGTGATAATATTGTTTTCTTTGCAAATATGCATTTTTTCAGACATCATATTCCAATGCGATTTAATGAAATTGAACACCTCACAACAAGTGAAATATTAGAATATGTTCACTCTTCAACTTTTACTCAAAAATACTTAGATGAAGTTCTTAAAACACTTAAATCTAAACGATTCTGCGAACAACATTTTATTTCTCAATCACAAAGTAATATGAAAAAAACTACAATTGATATTAAAAAGATTTTTACTGCTCCTAAATTACAAATTTCTTCTCCAAATCGTGCAAAAAAACACCCCGCAGATATTTGTGTACCCAATTATATTTCACATTATTTTCAACAAGATATACCTGATGAGACAATAAAAATTGTGCAAAAAAAAATACTCAAAAATGCTCAAAAATATCTACGCCATCAATTACTTCGCTAATATTTCTAAGATTTTTGCATATGCAGGTCTTGTTAATAATATTGCAATTGTTAAACCTGCAATTGTCGTAAATGCAAACCCTCGTAATATTCCTGCACCTGCCCAACCCAAAGGTAATAATGCTGCAACCGTTGTAAAATACGCAGTTAAAATAATAAATAATGCTTTGCGAAACTTTCGTTTCCAAGACTCTTGTTTTTCAAGCTTTGCAGCAAGTGTTTCATCTGTTAAAATAATTAAGTGGTCAAGTCCCGAACCTAAAATGATGATAATACCTGCAATTGAAGCTAGATCTATATTCCAATTAATTATAACAGATAAGCCTAAAAGAATAAGTACTTCACTTAAACTCACAATAACCATAGGAATCGCAAATTTGATCGTTCGATATCGAACGATAACAAGTGTAGATACTACAATTGCTGCAAGTAATCCGATAAAGAGTGCATTTTGTAAAAATGCATTACCTAATGTTGGTGAAATAGTATCAGATTTCACAATACTTATCTGTGAAGGTAAACTTCCCGTTTTTAAAATTGTTTGTAAATCGCGCATATCTGCAAGCGCATTTTCACGTGCAACTGCTTGTGTTGGTCCTGAACCAGAACCTGAAATTGAAATTTCCGTTGATGCTTGACCTTTTAATGACGCTGCAATTGATAATGAATCCATTAGGTTACCATCTAAATATAATTCAATTGGTTGACTTAATGAACCATCAACTCGTGAACCAATTATTTCTAATTTATCCGTCGCCTCAGCCATTGATTGTGCAGCTTGAGGTGCTAAAACTATAGGAAATGTAAATTGACACATATACTGACCGTCTTGAGGCGTACATCGCTCAATACCTGCTTGTTGAGAACCTGATAAAACATTTGCAATACCATTCCCATCATACACTGTTTCGTTTGCTATTTTTGCTTCGAAATTTCCTTGTCGTAAAACAATTCGTTCAATTTCATCTCCACTAATTCCTGCAACTTCAATGCTAATAAATGATGGTAAAGATGCAAATGCACTTTCTCGAATCGTTGTAACCCGAACATCTAAGATACCTTGTGGATTAAGACGTTGTTCTAAATTATCACGTAAATCATCATACTCTTCAAGTGTTATTTCTTCATCAGGAACAATTAACAATCGTGTTCCACCTTGTAAATCCATCCCTGTTTGAATATTTGTTTTGTATGTATTTGCAACTTGAAGTCCAATATCATTACCTGGTGTATGATTTGATATTGTATATTGTGCTCTATCTGTTACAATAAATAAGTTTGAAGTATTTTTATTTAACGCCTGAAAATAACTTTGTATGTCCGTAATTGGATTTGAATTTATTTCTAAAACTCGTTCAAGTTCAACTTGACGAGTATGTTCTGGAGGATTTTCAAAACCAGCTAATTGTGCAGGTGAATCAATACCCACACTTCGTATGGAAACTCCTTCATTGCCTAGATGAGGATTTATAACATAAATTGAGAGTATTATAATAATAATTAACATGATTATTCGCCAATTTAGTAATATTCCCATAACTTTATTTGCCATGTTTTTTCACCCCATCACGTTGAGATTCCAAATACCAGCGTAAAATCCCAGCATTTAACATCCATGTTGTGATAAAATCAACAATAAGACCAATAAATAAAATAAGCATAATTTGTGAAATGATTTCAGAGTTTGTAAACAAAAACGCCATTCCAATTGTTGCAATTGTGGTCAAACTCATAAATGAACCGGTTTTAAACGCAAAGGCTAACCTATCATCTAATGATTCATCAGCACGTTTTAATAAACGTGAGGAAAGTAAAATGTTTGTGTCTACCGCATAACCAATTATCATTAAAAATGCGGCAACTCCTGCTGCTGATAAGTATTGACCGGTTAAATCAAATATTGTCAATGTTACAATTAAATCAATAACAATTGCTAAAACTATTGCTAGTGCAGGAACAATTTTTTTAAATGCTATGTAAACTACAATACCCATTATAATAAGTGCAAATATGAGTGCTTGAATCACTTGTGTGAAAAACGCTTCTCCAATTGAGGAATCAGTAAGTTCAACACTTACATCATCAATTGAGACCTGCAATACATCTTGTACACTTTGGATAAAATAATCACGCTGATCCTCACCAATATTACTCTCAATTGTATAACCATTAATAACTCCCCTATCTTGTAATACGCGAACTCTAATTTGGTTCTGTGTAAATTCAGATTGCAACAAATTTTGCACTTCTTGTTCGTTTAAAATTTCAGAAGTTTCAACTGTGACCGAAAGACCACCGGTTAAAGAGATTCCTCTATTTACGATTTCGCCATCATGTGCAATCATTTGATACGTTAGTCCCATACCACTAAATAAAATCAGAAGCAAAGGTAAAAGCGTGAAGAGTTTATAGTATTTATGATACAGTTTCCAAAATGAACTGATTTTTTTTTTTTTCATCTGAATGTAACATTGCAATTATATTTGTTTTATAAATGTTTAGGTAAAAAATCTAATGATTTTTAAATATAAATTTCGTAATAGACTTATGTTTGATAATTTTCGCAAACCCACAAATGAACTGCTTAAGATAGACACTGAATTAACCCAAATTATACAAGACTATAACCTAAGTGACCCTGTTGATCACATCAATTTTCAGAAAGGCGTTTTAGAACACGAAAAAGCAAAGTTTTTTGAAGCATTAAAAACCGGACAAGAATACAACCCACAATTCTCATACAAACCAATTTCAAAAAAGATACTCTCTCAAATCGAAAATCGGTCTATGGATGTTATGAAAAAATTACGAAGTCTGCAAATCAACCCAAACACACCCATCTCATACATCTTAGAAAAAAAACGTTGGAATTTGATCACAATTGTACAGCTCATTCGAAGTATTGGAACACCCGATATTACAAAATATTCTCAGCGACTCTACGGTTTTCCATCTCCAGAATTAGTTAAAGATGCAGAACAAGCACTTACGTTACATAGAAATAAAATTAAACGAGTATTCGATGAAAAACTTGATACAAAAAATCTTACTATAACACAAGTAAAAAGACAAGTAGAGACGTATTTACAAAAAAATAACATACAATGGACTTGTGTAATTTGTTCAAAAGGTGAAATTTCAGGGCGTTGGAAAACTGAGAATTCAACACGAAGAGTTTTGTTAAATAAAGCATTTGAACCTTTTTCTCAACGAGATGTTTTAAAACTTATTGAACACGAAGTACAAGTTCATGCAAAACGAAGTGATTTCGGTCGCAGATCCCCATTACAAATACTTGGTTTTGGAACAAGTGGATATTTACCAACTGAAGAAGGATTTACAAGTCATTTTGAAAAATTAAAGAATTTAGATTCTTTTAGGAGTGAGGGGAAAAAAATATTATATGTATTGGGTATTAATAAAGCTCAAAACTCAAGTTTTTATGAAGTGTTTGAGTATTTTACTAAAAATTTAATTTCTGCAAATTTAGCTTTTGAAGTTACAGTTAAAATCAAACGAGGATTGTGTAACACTGCTCAACACGGAGGATTCTTTAAAGACCATGTGTATTTTGTTGGAGACAGACTTCTCACTAAATTCATTGCAGCCGGAGGAAACGCCCAAGATTTATTAGGTGGAAAATTAGGAGTAAATGATGCAAAATATTTGATGAAAAAATGGGATATTCAACTCAAAGAAGAATCTCGAAATGGACAAGCGTTATCTTTGAACTAAACCTGAAATGCAAACTCTTAAAAATGAATAAGCTCTAACATTAATATGAATACCGCAGAAATTGATAAATTGTTTATCGAGATTATAAAAAAACTTCCGTTTCCCGATTTAGGAATTATGAAGAAACAAAAAGTAAAAGAAAATTTCTATAAAAATAATAAAGATCCAATATTGTGTTACGATAAAAAAGATTTATCACAATACAAAATAAAACTCCAAAATATCGTATGTGATAAGACAAAAATTGGTTTAATTTATGAAGAAAAAAGAAAAGAGTTATTACTCAAATTAGAAATATATCAAAGTGTTGGAACCGAACTTTTTGATGAACTTTGCCAAAAGTTATTTCCACTACCATCTGAAGAACTTGTGAGTGTTGCAAAACATATACTTAACACAACACCAGTTGAAAAACCCGAACAATTATCTATCCCAGTCAAAGATGTAAAAAAATACTTTGAGACTATTTTAATAAAAAATAACATACCTTGCACTGTTTTAGTCAAACCAATAACAACTAAAGCAAGAATTGATGTTGGTCATAAAACCCTAGAACTACAACAAAACTCGTACTATTCTAAAAAAATACAAAAGAGATTATTATTTCATGAAATAGGTACACATCAGTTTCGTATATTAAATGGAGAGAAATATGCCTATAAAATATTTGAATACGGTTTTGCGAACTATCTTCAAACTGAAGAAGGTTTAGCCATTTATACAGAATACATACATAATGTTTTGTCACAAAATCAACTTCGAAATTATGCAGGTCGAGTTATCGCAATTCATTTAGCATCAAAGTACGGTTTCAAAAAAACATATGAACAATTATTAAACTATTTCACAAAAGAGGAAGCATTCACGTTAACGCTTCGGGCTAAAAGAGGTTTTCATAAAACATCTAGACCGGGAGCGTTTGCAAAAGATATTGTATATCTAAAAGGGTTTCTACAAATAATGACATATTCACATTATAACGATATAACTAACCTCTACGGAGGTAAAGTTTCATTGCAACATATTGATATGATAACAAAAAAACCAACATATTTAGTAAAATATCTTGTTTTATAATAATTCAACCAGTGAAATTTCAAATCCGACTACGGGGTATGCAAACCCCCAATTTTGCAAAACTTTTAAAGAAAATTCTCCAATAATACCAATATTTTTACCCTTATACTGAATCTGTGCACATCGACCTTCAATATATGAATCATGTTTCATTGGTTTACACGTAATCTCACAAGAAAACCGTTGAAGCAGTGTTACTATAAGCTGTTTAACAGATGTGAAATTTGCAGTATCTGAACAAAGTACAACCGCTAATGTTGGAACATTTTTTGATTGCACATCATGTGTTTTATCAGGTAATACTACATCACCAATTTCAAATACATTCAACGGGTGTTGTGCGTTTTGATTATGCAATATAAATTTAAGTAATTCGGGGAGTAATTGACATCGAAGCATATTTATGGAACGCTCTGCAGTACTACCTAATGCAATATGACTCTGCGGTTTTAAATTCATTTTTTCAAATTGATCTGCTTTATCAGTTACACCCAATGTTCTAACTTCCTGTAAACCAAACCCAATAAGTTGTTCTGTTACATTTTCCATAAAACGATTTTCAGATAACTTATGTCCTTGTGTTGCAACTTTTGGAAACACTTTTGGAATTTCATTAATACCGTATGCTCGCACAACATCATCAACAATATCAACTATATGCCAAATATCATTTCGAAATGGCGGTATGGTTATGTGAATCGAATCTTTTTGGATTTTAGTCGTATACAACATTTTTTCAAGCAAATTTGCGATTTGATTCAATGATAATTCTACGCCTAATATTTTCAGTACGTCTTCTTGCGTAATACTCATTTGACGTGAATCTAAAGCCGGTGTTTTGTACGCATTTACTTTTACAGAATGTATTTGACCACCCATATCAGAGAATGCACAAACTAAAAGTGTTAAGACATAATTGAGAATTTTTTCATCAAACCCACTGCATTCAATAAACACTGCAGATGTGTCTGTTGTAACTCGACCAGCATGCTCTGAATTAATAATTGGTGGCATAGACAATATAGTATTATTTGCATCAACAAAAATAGGATATGTTTTTTTTTGTTCTAAAAGATGTCCATACGCAAGACCTGCAGAATATTTTTGTAAAATTTCAATTGCGTTTAAATCTTTTGTTTCATCAAGTGGTGTGAATATAATATCATTTGGCTTTTTTGCACAATACTTTATTGGAAACTGGATTTTATCAAGCGGATAAATGCCAATTGCAGCTTTCGTTCTTTTTTTACCAATTGTGTCATGAAGTTTTTCTTGTAACCAAATTATTTCGGCCAATGTTTCTTCGCTAATATTCAGATTATCAATAACAGCACAAACTGTTTTTGGTCGAACATCCTCAACAGATTTATCAACATTGACAGCATATTTTGAATCATGTATTTTTGGAAGTTGATATTTTTCTCCTTTATACGCATTAAGTATTCGTGCTAATCCATATGTACTTAGCGCATCAATTCTATCAGGTGTTATATCAACTTTAATTTCATCTCCTTCAACTCCATCAAGTTCAAAACCCAATTCAAATAAGATGTGTTCGAGTTCATCTAACGTAATATCTGTTTGAAGAAGAGATTGTAATTTTGAAAATGTTGTATCAAGTGTAACCATTTTAGTTTGACCTCCGCAGTGTTGGATATGTTCGTAACCAATTCAAATCACTACTTGGACCAATTAAATCTTTAAGTTTGTTTTGTTCTAACAATAACATTGCAAGTCGCTCAAGTCCTAAACCCCATGCTATAACAGGTTGCGTAATACTATATGGTGCAAGACTTTCAGGTCTAAAAATACCTGAATTAATTAATTCCATCCATTTTTTTCTTTTTTCATCATAAAATAATGCTTCAACACTTGGTTCGGTATACGGATTATACGTTGTTTTAAATTTAATTTTTTCAAATCCTAGTCGTTTGTAAAACTCTGTAATAAAACCTAAAAGGTGTTGAATATTAAGACCATCATCCATGACAAATCCTTCTACTTGAAAAAATTCTGGCAAATGGGTTGCATCAATTGCTTCGTTTCGAAAAACTTTACCTACATAGAAATATTTTGCAGGACCTTTTTTAACTTTTTCATGCAAATATCGATACGTTGTTGCTGTTGTATGCGTTCGAAGAACAAGTTGTTTAGCAATTTCTGGATCCCATTTATAACCGTATCCTGTTGAACCAGTCTCACCCCCATTTTCATGAACTGATTTGATTTTTTTGACTAATTGTGATGCTGGTAATTCACCTTGCTTTTCTAAAAAGAATGTATCCTGAACATCTCGTGCGGGATGATCTTGTGGAATCCACATTGAATCCATACACCAAAATGATGTTTCAACCCATGGTCCTTTCATTTCCATAAAACCCATTTCAATAAAAATATCTTTGACCAATTTGATAACTGCAGTCATCGGGTGTACTCGACCACCTAAGATTGTTGGTACTTTTGCACTCACATCGTATGGACGAAATTCTATTTGTTCATTAAGACCGTCTTTGATATGTTTGGATGTTAACTGACCTATTGATTTGAACTCTGACTTACTCAAATCAATATTTTGTGCTTTTGATTGTAATTCAATTACAGGTGTTTTTTCTTTTTGAAATTGCACAACACCGGGAATTCTTCGTGCATGTTCTAAGAGTTTTTGATTTTTTGCATCTAATGTTGCAATAAGTGTTTGTTTTTCAAAAAAATTTTCCACAAATGCTTCTAAATCAGTTTTTTTGAATTCTGGTTTTGTTTTCACTTGAATTTGCAAACCTTCATCTGTTTTTTGTAATTGCACAATACCTTGTTTTTTTAGTGGAATAAGACCTTCATCTGAGAGTAAGACGCGTTGATCAACATTGAATTTATTTCGAAGTTTTTCAATTGAATATCCTGTATTTTCTACTAAGTGGTTGAATATTTTTCGAAACAAGAGTTCTTTTTTTGTTATCATAAAAAATTCTTCTTCTTTGTATTCTAATTTGATGAGTCCTTTGTTTTCAAGCCATTGATACGCTCGTGAGATTTGAACAGGTGTGAGGTTTGAATTTTTGACGACATGTGCATGTTCTGATTTTTCTCTTAAAAGCGGTAAAACTTCCAATTCATACTCATGTAGCGAGATTTGTTCTTGACTCATAATAACAGAGTATAGAGCAAATGGTTTTTAAACATTTGGGTTTAGATTCTAAAAAAATAAAAAAAACAACTAATTCAAAATAGTTGCCTTAATGATTGTTACTTGTTCACGTGGTTTATCTCGTCCGTCCCGATCAACTTGTGAGATTGTATCAACAATATCCATGCCACTCACAACTTTTCCAAAAACAGGATGTTTACTTGATGCAGGTGGTTTATCCCAATCCAAAAAGGTATTATTTGCAATATTAATAAAAAATTGACTGCCTCCTGAATTTGGACCAGAATTAGCCATTGAAATTGTCCCACGTACATTTGAACTGCCTTCTACAAACTCATCATCAATTCGATATCCTGGACCACCTGTTCCGGTTCCAGTTGGATCTCCACCTTGAATCATAAAATCAGGTATGACACGATGAAAAATTACACCATCATAGAATCCTTCTTCAACTAATTTTTGAAAATTACCTGCAGTTATTGGCATCGTATCATATAATTCAATAACAATGTCTCCTTTATTTGTTTCTAATTTCACTTGTGTTGACTCACTCATTGTCATGCATCCTCCTATTATGAATACGCTTAGTATCAAAATTACGTAGAGTATTTGTTTCATTTTCTATCGATTTGAATATGTCTTTATAATATTTACGTCACTTGAGCACAACCACAAAAAGAAGTGATTTTAAACATCTTCAAAACTTCGTATAGTTTCATATAAGTGCTACCACCCCGCAAGGGACAACTTCTGCTTACGCACTTAATAGGTTTTCAAAAGAGTTTTGACCTGAGAATGTAAAAATCACTTAAAAAATTGGTTGTGTCATCGTTCAAACTTTACGTTTAAACATCTTTTCAAGTTCGTACGACGATAACTGCACAAAAATCGGCCGACCATGAGGACACGCGAACCGTTGCTTTGAAGTCAGTAACCATTTTACAATCTTTTTTGCTAGTTCACTTGTTATATCATCACCTGCTTTATACGCAGCACGACAACCCATTGTAGAAAATATGCGTTCTGTCAATGTATGAAGTATGGGTGAATGTGTTACTGGTTCAAGAGGCAATTCGAACATAATATCCAATACAGTTTGCGTTGAAAGTTGTTTATGCGCAATGATTGGAACAGTTCGAATAATAATTTTTTGCTCGCCAAAAATACTTACGTCAATACCAATGCTCTGTAAAAAGTCATTATGTATTTCAACGATATTAATCAGTTTTTGAGATGCGTCACAAATGATTGGTTCAACTAATTCTTGTGTCTGGATTTCTTTTGATTCATATTGTGTTTTAAACTGTTCGTATAAATACCGTTCATGTGCAGCGTGAAAATCAATAAGAATAACATCTTTATTTGATTGACAACAAATATACGTTTTTAATAATATTCCAATATATATTAATTCAGAAAAAGAATCCATGTTTGTTTGTATTTTTTGAGATGTTTGCTCTAATACTGTTTGCGGCTCAACAACAGTTTGTTCTTTTAGATGATTTTGATTAGGTTTACTTTTTTCTATAACTAGTTGAGATTTTGTCGAATCTGTAACTAATTCTTCACGAACTTCTTGATGCGGAGCTAAGTTTTCCTCATACCATTCTGTTGTTGGTTTTGGAGTTGCAATAAATTCCTTATCTTTAAGCGTTTGATACACTGCGTCTTGAATAACTCTTTTAATCAATTCTTCATCTGAAAATTTCACAAAATCTTTTCTCGGATGCACATTAACATCAACAATATCAGATTTTACATGAATATGTATGACTGCATAAGGAAATCGCCCAATCATCAATAATGTTTGATACCCTAACACAACTGACTGTACGAGTTCGATATTTTTCACATAACGATTATTCACAAAAAAAGTAATACCTTCCTTATCTTTACGTGTTTGAGAAGGATTTGATAAGACACCTGTTACTTGAATTTGTGATTGTTCATCCGTATAGTCAAATTCAATTGCCCCTTTTGCAACAGTTAACCCGTAAATTTGCGACAATTTATCTACTAATTTTGGAACAGCAGGAGATTTTAATGCAATGGAATCGTTATGCTTAAGTATAAAACTTACGTGTTGATTTAAAATGCTGTACTGTGAAATGATTTGAGCAATATGTGAGAATTCAGTTTGTGATGTTCGCAAAAATTTAAGTCGTGCGGGAACATTATAAAATAAATCAGTCATACACACAGTTGTTCCGATATCATGTGCACATTCTGACTCCGAAATAACACGACCGCCTTCAACTTGAATTTCAAAACCATTTGATGATGATTTATATCTTGATTGAATTAACACCTTACTTACCGCACTAATACTTGCAAGTGCTTCACCACGAAATCCTAATGTTTGAATTGATTCTAAATCATCTAATGTCTGCACTTTACTTGTTGCATGACGTTTTATTGCAAGCGGTAATTCTTCTTTTGAAATACCACAGCCGTTATCGCGAACTAAAATTTGTGTTTTCCCGCCGTTTTTTACCTCGACAATAATTGAAGTTGCACCCGCATCAATCGCGTTTTCAAGTAATTCTTTCACAATATTTGCAGGGCGTTCAACTACTTCACCAGCTGCAATTTTTTCAATAATTGATTGATCTAATTCGTGTATTGTCATATTATAATTCATCCAATGTTTTTTGTTTTAATTTTGCATATGATATTGTATTTTCTTTAGGTGTATGATCAATAATACGTTTTTCAACAATAATGTTCTTTTGCAAAATATCTTCTTTTTCAAGTTTTAATTGAATTTTTTTTGCTTCATCAACTACATGATTTGGAATACCTGCCAATTTTGCAACAAATAGTCCATAACTTTTATCAGTTCCACCTTTTATAATTTTTCTCAAAAATGTGATGTGTTCATCTTTTTCTAACACTGCGATATTATAATTCACCACACCATCTTGTTGAGATAAATTCGTGAGAACATGATAATGTGTTGCAAATAATGTCTTTGCACGAATTCTTTTTGCTAAGTCACTAGCAACAGCCCATGCAATTGCAACTCCATCATATGTACTTGTTCCTGAACCAATTTCATCAAAAATGATAAAACTATTTTTTGTTGCATTTTGCAAAATATGTGCAGTCTCACTCATCTCTACCATAAATGTTGATTGACCTCGTGATACGTCATCATACGCACCTACACGTGTAAATACTTTATCCACAATACTTAATTTTGCTGATTTTGCAGGAACAAAACAACCTATTTGCGCAAGTATAATAATAAGTGCGATTTGACGCATATACGTAGACTTTCCTGCCATATTTGGACCAGTTAAAATCATCATACGTTCTTTGTCATCTAAATGACAATCATTTGCGATAAATTGTGAAACCTCTTGTTCAACAACTGGATGACGTGCATCTCTTATTTGAAGTTCAAAATCTTCATGAATAATTGGTTGTGTATATGAATTATCTGTACTTACTTTTGCAAACGCTGATAAACAATCAAGCATTGCGACATTTTTTGCATTTTGTTGAAGCTGTATACTATATGTTAATATCTCTTTTACAAGATTTTGAAATAACTCATATTCAAGCTGATGAATTTTATCTTGCGCGGTTATAATTTTTGTTTCAAGTTCTTTTAATTCATCAGTTATAAACCGTTCACTATTAACCGTACTTTGTTTTCGAACATATTCTTTTGGAATTTTATCTTTAAATCTATTTGTTACTTCTATAAAATATCCAAATACTCGATTGTATTTAATCTTTAGATTTGGAATACCTGTTTTTTGTATTTCATCCTTTTCAATTTTGGAAAGAATTGTTGTTGAGTTGTTTTTCAGATCCCACAATTCATCTAAATCTGCGTTAAATCCTGTTTTAATAAAATTCCCTTCTCGAATCGAAACAGGGCATTCATCTTTAAGTGCTCTATCTATAAGTGCAACAAGATACTCAGTGTTTGAAAATGAACTTATTTTTGCAAGTAATGATGATTGATCTAAAAATGGCTCTAAAAGCGAATATATTTTTGGTAAAACACTCAACGAATGTTTTAACGTACACACATCCCGACCATTTGCTTGACCATAGGTGATTTTACTTAACAAGCGCTCTATATCAGATATCTCATTTAGAAATTCTTGCAATTCTTCTAATTGAATTTGATTTTCCATAAATAAATCAACAACATTAAGGCGATCTTGAATTTGAGATTTTTGTAATAATGGTCGAACAATCCATTGTTTTAATAATCTTGAACCTAAGCTTGTTTTTGTTTTATCAATTATTTTAAGTAATGTTTGAGAATTTTTTTGATTTGAAATACTTTTGACTAACTCTAAATTTTGAACAGTGGTTTGATCGATTTGCATGTATTGTGCATTTGAATATTTTTGAATTTGTGTAATATACCCCAACTGAATTTTTTGTGTATCTCGTAAATATTGTAACAACGAGCCACTTGCACATATTGCAAGTTCTTGATTTTGTAATCCAAGTTGTGTTGGATCATTTTCAAATTGTTCTTGCAAAATTTTTAAAGCTTTGGGTAAAAAATAATAATACGAATGAACTTTATTCAATAAAATGTTTTTTTGAGAAACATATTTTGTAACTGCCTCATGTTCAAGATTTTGTGGTATTAAAATTTCGGTTGGTGAGAATCGAGAAATTTCTTGAAATAATTCTAAAATAGAATCAAATTCACCTGTAATAAACTCCCCTGTTGAAATATCACAACAAGAAAATCCTGCGCTCTTTCCATCAATAAAAATTGATGCAAGATAATTATTCGCATTTGAACTCAGAACTGATTCTTCAACGACTGTTCCGGGGGTGACAACGCGAACAACACCGCGTTTAACAACACCTTTTGCTTGTTTTGGATCTTCTAATTGTTCACAAATTGCAATTTTTTCTCCTGAATCAACAAGTTTTTTTAAATATTTATCAAGCGCATGATACGGAATACCTGCTAATGGTGCTTTCTGCTCGTCTTTTCCGCGGCTGGTTAAGGTGATTCCTAAAATAGTTGATACTTTTGTCGCATCTTCATAGAAACATTCATAAAAATCACCCATACGAAACAAAATTATCGCATCAGGATATTCTTCTTTCATCTGCATAAACTGACGCATTGCTGGTGTTAACTTCATAATTATTACTCCCCAAACATCAAACTAAACACTGTTTGTTTAAATAATTTTTGTGTCATATTTGTATTCCACAAAAAGATACACTTTTAAATTCAGTTTTTTTCTTTTCTTTTATGGCATATGTTGTTACAATACCAAGTATTTCAGCAGTTGTTCTGCACGCATTGCAATTAGATATTGCTCAATATCTAAGTGTACAAAAAAAAAGCAAACCCGTCATTCTCCTAAACACATTAAAACCAACAATTTCTTTTGGTGCGCAGGAAAAAAATAATGCACTTACTCATAAAGGTTTATCTCAAGTTTCATTACCAACGAGAAAAAATTCTCAAATTCAAAATGCAAAACTTCAATTAGAAGGAATTAAAAATTGTTCTTTTATACAAACAAGGCGAGGGGGCGGATCAACATATTTAGGTCCAGGTCAGCGCACAATGTTCTATATTCATGATGTTACACATTATAGACATGAAGCTGCAAATCGTCATGATGCTCTTATTGATGAAATAATGGTCCAAACATATACATCAATTCTTGATTCTGCAAATCAAACTATTCATTCTCACCCCCTCAAAGATTTTTATGTTGAATATGAAGGATTAGAACAAAAAATCGGTTCAAAAGGAATATCTTTTAAACAAATTAATGGAAATAATTTTTCATTATTTGGTGGTTCTTTTCATGTCAATAACGTCGGTTTAAATGGATTTAGATATGTCAAACCTTGTGGCTTACCAATCTCAGTTATCAGTTGTCAAGATATACTTGGATATGAACTTTCAACAGAGAATTTTGATGAAGAATTTATTCAAACGGTTTCACGATTTGAAAGTCCAATTATTCGACCAGATGATTCACGAAATATATTTCAAAAAAATGTTGAAGCGTATATCAAAAGAATTGAAAAACAATATTTCTAATGAACTATTTCTATATTACTCAACCTCTAATTATAGTTTGCGACATTAATAAATTGTAATGTCTTGACGTAAAATCACAAAATCTGTCGATTTATACAGGGCAATTTTGGCAAGATGGACAACTGTCTTGAAAGCATCGCATCACAAAGAACTTTTGTCGCAAACTATTATACAAATAATAATTACAGTCGATATATCCAATCTGATTTTTGAAAATGTTGCGCAAATATTTTCGCACGTTTTTTTTCGTCTGGCGTCCAACGATATATGTTTATATTGTGATTTTCGCAAAATGTCTCTGTAATAATTTTAATTGTATCTTCAAATGAAACAGATGATTCATTACAAATGCAAGTGAGCTTTTTTTCGGATTCAGGTGCACTTTTTTTTCGATCATTTTGTGGTTGTAAAATGTCTCTCATTAATTGTGTATCAACATCATACAAAAGTGTTCCCATAACATATGTCACTCCATTTTTTTCAATAATTGCCGAACCAGATATTTTTCCATTTTGTGTTCGAACATCATTTATAGGTTTAAATTCTGATTGAATATTCATTTTTTTTAAAGCCAAAATAACTTTATTGCAAGCAAACTCATATATATCATTTTTTCTTAACGGAAAATACGATGATGGTGCAACAATTCCCCAGCAAATATCTTTAGGTGTTAGTATAACTGCACCTCCTCCAGATTCACGTCTTAATATAGGTAATTTTTTTTTTCGAACTTTCACCATATCAATAACATCATGTATTTTTTGGTGTGTTCCAATACTCACACAAGTCGTGTCCCAACCTGTAAACGAAATAAACACTGTATCTTTTTGCACTTTTTCTAAAAGAATTTGATTAAACCCTAAACGCTCATACGGGTTATAATATGAAAATGGAATAAGGAAGTATCTCATAAATTCTCTGTAAGAGAACTTTACTATAAATGTTTTTGTTTGTAAAGTCCTCTTCTAAGTTTTCAATAATAATAATAAAAACCACTGATAACCTTACTTCACAATACATTTATATATCAGTCTGAATTCCCAAACTTGATTATTATGAGTGAACAATTAAGCATATTTCAAAAACCAAGTGAATTTCATGAAGAACTTTTATACGGAAAAGAATATCGTTTGTATGTACCTCAGCAAAATTGTTATGGTCCAAATGCAACTTTTAAAGCGGTTTATTTTGGTCAAAATCCAGTAACAACCAAATGGTTTTTACAACCACAAAATCTCGAAGGTCATGTATTTGCTCGACTAAATGAATTAGGCAAACTTACATTATACCACGATAGAAATACAGGACTTTATGCTAAGCAACTATGGTTTTATGAAGGTGACGATGGGCAAAGTTATCCGGTTGGATTTCCTGCTGAATTATTCAAGGGCTCAATTTCAAATACAGTTTTAAATTATGTCACAGAACAACTAATAAAACGCACTGGACAAATCCAACCAACGGGTTTTTAAAGAGAAATAATTAAAATGATGTTATGGCTAATCATGTGTGCATCTTACAAGCATTGCAGAATATTCCATTTTCTGTTGGAAAAAAATATCTAGTTGATTTTTTACAAGGTATTTCAACTGATTCTATTGTGAGATGTAAACTGTACAAATACCCTCAATTTGGTTCACTTGCCTATACTTCATCCGAAATTATGCAAATGATAGATGGTTTGATTCAACAACACTATATTCAATTAGTTTCACTATCTTATAATAAATATTCAAAAGTATTAGCAATTACCCAAAAAGGTATAAAAGAAATTCAAAATCCATCATGGCATCTTAAAGGTAAAGTTATACAGTTACAAGGAGAACTAGTGAGCAGTGAAGAGAAAAAATATTTTCTTCAATTTACGGAATTAGAACGATACGACGAATATCAAAAAAAAGCAATTCTTCTTGATGCAGATCACATTCTCTGTATTGCAGGTGCAGGATCAGGAAAAACAAGTGTATTAACTGAACGTATTGCGCATTTATGTATACATAAAAATGTAAAACCAGAAGAAGTATTAGCATTAACATTTACAAAAAAAGCGCGATTAGAAATGAAAAAACGAATAAATAACCTTCCAGTTCACATTCATACATTTAATTCATTCTGCGAATCTATAATTCAAAAGTATGAATCTAAAATGTATACTAAATCAATGAAAATTATCTCATATAGTGATAAAATAATAATTGTAAAAAAAGCACTCAAATTTTTTAATCTTTCTATTGACTCAGCGACACAAACCTATTATGGAACTCAGACACAAAAATCATCTGAAGAACTTTTCTTTGGACTCGTAAATGATTGTTTTTCGGTCTCTGATTATATGAAGTTTAAACAACAAGAAATAACAGAATTTGAATTTGATAAATTAACACAAAAAGACAAACCAAAAGGTGAATTAGTCTTTGGAATTTTACGATATATTCGAGCATATATGAAAAAATATCATTTGCGAGATTTTAGTGATCAACTTATTGATGTCATCACTTTTTTTGAAAATAATCCGGGTTTGATACCATCATTTAAACACATTTTAATTGATGAATTTCAAGATGTAAATGAAATACAGATGAAACTTGTTGAAATACTTTGTCCGAAAAAAATTTTTTGTGTTGGTGATCCTCGTCAAGCAATTTATGGGTGGAGAGGATCAGACATTAAATTCATTCAGGAATTTCCGAATAGATATCAAGGTGCAAGAGTAATTTGTTTAAAATATAATTATCGCTCACACAAACATATTGTCAATATTACAAATTCCTGTATTGATAATATGGGACTTGAAACTGTTATTGCAAAAAAAACAGAAAAAGGGTTAGTTTCACTTCTAAAACATCAAACACAAGAAGAAGAATTTTCATTTATTATCAAACATCTACAACATTTAAACTGCGCACTCCACGAAGTATTTATTTTAGCACGAACACATAAAACCCTCGAGGAATTTGCCAAAATATTAGAAGCAGAAAGTATCCCGTTCTATATACGAGGCGATAATACACAAAACGATATTATTACAGATGCAGTTGTACTTTCAACAGTTCATGGAATCAAGGGTTTAGAAGCCGAAGTTGTATTTGTATTACAATGCACAAATATTCATTTTCCAATAAAAGTATCAGAACATCCCGTAACAGAATTTATCAAAATAGATTCATATGATAAAGAAGAAGAAGAACGTCGATTACTCTATGTTGCTTTGAGTCGAGCAAAAAAAGGTTTATTTATTTTATATACTGGCAAAAATCCATCGTATTTTATCACACCACAAATGAAAAAAGTTTGTAGTACATAAAGATATATTTATATAATATGTTGTTTTATCCTGTATAATGATTGTTTCAAAATTTGGTGGAAGTTCGGTTGCAGATAGAGACAAAATCAAGCACGCTATTTCAATAATCGCAGATGATTCACAGCGAAAATATATTATTGTTAGTGCTCCAGGTAAACGATTTGCAAACGATACAAAAGTAACAAAACTTCTTGAAGCAATACCAGATACGTATGAACCTAATCACATTCAAAAAATCATTGAACGTTTTGAACCTCAGTTCCAAAAAACATTGCAAGAAACACTTGAAGAACGTTTGAAAATTAAAGATGAATTCAATAGAAAACAAGCAATTTTAGCATTTGGTGAATATGCAAATGCATTTCAAATTGCAAAATTAAGCGAAATTGAATTTGTTGATGCAACCGAACTCTTAGATGTATCTTCAGACAATAAAATACTTGCAAGTAGTATTGGTAAAATTACTAAAAGACTCAAAAATGTACAAAAAGCAATTATTCCAGGATTTTATGGAAGGGGTGAAAATGGAATGATTCAAACGCTTGGTACGGGAACTTCTGATTTAACGGGTGCATATATTGCAGCTGCACTTAATGCAGATATTTATGAAAATTTTACAGACTCATCTGTTTTTGCTGCACATCCTGACATTATTTCAAATCCAAAAATCATATCACATATGACATATCATGAACTGCGAAATTTAAGTTTTGGAGGATTTAGTATCTTTGAAGCTCGTTCAATGATTCCCCTTTCGCAAAAAAATATCCCAATTCATATTCGCAGTACTAAGAACTATCCTGAACAGGGAACATTCGTACATAACAAACATAAATCTCATTCACTACTAACTGGTATTGCCTATCAAAAAGGCTATACTGCTATAAATATTAATACAATGGGGATTCACGAAGAGGTAGGTATTATTACCGATATTGCACGTGCATTTAGTGATTATAATGCATCATTTGATTTTGTACCCGCTGGTATTGATGATATTACGATTGTTTCAAGAAATGTTCCCAAACAAACAATCAAACGGCTCCAAAAAAAATTTGATTCAGTTGAAGTAATTCCCAATATAGGTTGTATTGTTGTTGCAGGTGAAGGCTTACGAGGTAAAAGAGGTTCAGCTGCTGAAATTCAAAAAGAACTCAGTGCTGTGAATATTCGATTTATCTCACAAGGTTTAGATGAAAGTTGTATTGTATATGGAGTGAATGAAAATGATGGAGAAGCAGCAGTTAATCAGTTATATCAAGTGTTTTTTTGAACTGTTACATTTATAAAATTTTGAGAAGATTCTCGTTGTAATATTGTTAATTTAAGTGCTTTTTGTGAAAGGTTTTCAAGACGCGCATATGTTTTTACAAGTTCATCCACAGTATTTTGTGCAAACAATTCTTCTAAATGAAATTGATATTCTTGCATTTTTTTTGCGTGATTTTTAATTATTTGAAAAAATCTATTTTGATGTGCATAAACAAGATTTACTTTTTCAGTTAGTCGTTGAGCTGCGTTTTTGTCACCAGGTAATATATTCTGAAGTAAATATGAAACACGTGATTGAATAAATTGATTTTCTCTCATCTGTACAGTTTTTTGTGTCTCTAATAATAATCGAGTGGAGATTGAATCAAACATTGACTCAATATTATCAGCAAAGTCTGTGCCCAGACGATTCATAGCTTTAGATTCAAAACCAAAATATCGACAATACCTAAACCCCTTTAGAGATATTGGAATAGATGTATCGGCATATTTTGTTAAAAGTGATGCAATTGCAAAATAGTTTTGCGGTTCATAACGTAATTGCCAATCAGGAGTTTGAAGTGCAAATGAAGTTTGCAGTAACTGTTCTTTCATCAGACTATGGTAAAACACAATGCTTTTAAATTTTTACTATTCAAAAGTAGAATTAATTATACGAATGTAATAAAATATATAAAGAATGGTTGTTCTTAACTTGGCTATGAAATCAGAACTTGTGAAAATTTTAGAAATACCACACTACCAACAACATGAAAATGTTGTATTATCTGGCGGTTTACATAAAATTCATTTTAGTGAAATCGAAGGACTTCCTGCAAATTTACAAGAGGTTACAGTTACTCAAGAAAAACCTGTGACAGAGTATCAAACATTAACTCGTATGTATCAAGACGAACTTGCGCTGCACGTGAGTGGTTTAACACTTGATGATTTTCCACTACAACAATTAGGCAAAAATAAATTATTATTAACTTTTTCTGATCAAGAATTTGGTTTTGGTGGAGCAATTAATCCACTTGAATATGAAATTTTAGTTCAACCAAAAATTCCTAACGATAATGTGATTTTTTTTGATTCATCAGGTCGATATCATGTTTTACTTGTACAAAAAAGTGAATTTACTCATGATTTAAGAGGAGTTAAGCCTGCAACAGTATTAAGTGTTGGTCAAGAAAAAGCGTTATTAGAACATCATTTTGAAAAAAAACATCTACAAAATGCAACATACGAATCATTTATACGAACACCATATGATGGACTTGAAATACGAGATTTTTAAAAATCTACTTTAATGAGCCAGTTGTTGAACAATCACATTGTTTGAAACCATTAAAAACATATAACTTTCAATAATTTTGCAGACTCTAAAAATTAATTGCACAAACAAAATCAGCCGTACCGTTCATTTATAATCGAGATTTTGAGCAGAGCCGTCAAAAAGAAGAATATTTTTATATACGAACATGTTGTTACATCCTATGAAGACTGTTTCAAAAGAATTTCAAAATGTCCAACTTCCTGCAATCGCAGTTGATATTCTCCTATTTACGATTAAAAATGATGATTTACAAATTGGTCTTATAAAACGTGAAGAAGAACCACATAAAAATTCATTTGCTATGCCAGGACGGTTTGTTCGATATGATGAAAAAATTGAAGATACGGCTAGAATTGCACTTGAAAAAAAATGCGGAGTTAATCCCGAATCAGTTTATTTAGAACAATTATATACATTTGGGCAAAATTTGGATCGCGACACACGAATTCGAACAATTTCTGTTGTATATTATGGTCTTGTATTAAGTGAAAAACTCACTTCAAAAAATAAATTCATCTGGCATTCTTGCTATGAATTGCCAAAAATGGCTTTTGACCATAACAAAATAGTTGAATATGCTATTCAAAGACTCCGAAATAAAATTAAATGGGAAGATTATGCATTTAAATTTCTTCCCGATGAGTTTACATTAACCGAACTACAAAAAGTACATGAAATAATTCTCGATCAAAAAATAGATAAACGGAATTTTCGGAAGAAAATATTTGAATTGGATATTCTAAAAAGCACAGGTCGTAAAAAACAAGAAGGTATACATCGACCTGCATTATTATACAAGGTAAAGTAATTTCTTTATAAATAATCTCTATGAAACATCACAACATTTATATATTAGTGTTGTTTATACACTATATGTTAAGTGTAAAATAAACACAAAGGTGGTTAGAATGAAAAATAAACTCAAAAAATATGCAGATAAATACTTTTTACGATCAAATGAGATCTTACAAAAAGACGAATTAAACCCATGGGTAAACGTGCAAGTCTTTGTTCGAAAAGGACCTGGGATAATCGGCGGAATTGATGAAGCAATTGAATTGATTGAACAAAACTCCGATATCGTCAAAAATGGAGGTCGAATTTATGCAAAAGCTAAAAACGACAACTATGCGGGAAATGAAACAGTCATGAATATTGTTGCACCTATTCAAGATATAATGGAACTGGAAACAGTGTATCTGGGTGTAATTGCAGCACAAACAACAAGACTTAACGATAAGAAAGAGTTAGATTATAGGGCAATTGAAAGACAAATGCAAGAAGTTGTCAGTTTAGCTGGAGATAGACCAGTGATGTATTTTGGTGCAAGACATTGGCATTATCAAGAAGATGAAGCAATTGCAAAACTTGCATTTGAAAATGGCGTTAAAGCAACAAGTACTGACGCAGGAGCAATGCAATTCAATAAAAAAGGTGTTGGCACAATTCCTCACGCATTAGAAAATATATATGAGTGGGCAAAGGGAAGAGGAACTGGCGTCGTTGAAGCAACAAAAGCTTTTGATAGACACATTGATCCAAGTATTGAACGCATCGCATTAGTTGATTATAACAACAAAGAAATTACAGACACGCTTGCAACGGCTGAAGCA
The DNA here is from genome assembly GCA_964624275.1 of uncultured Methanosarcinales archaeon. Classification (GTDB taxonomy): domain Archaea; phylum Nanobdellota; class Nanobdellia; order Woesearchaeales; family DATGWN01; genus CAZUXP01. The sequence goes on along the minus strand of CAZUXP010000012.1, from coordinate 8,545 downwards.
TTACAAGGACGACTTGGAAAAGTTCGCGTCGATACATGTGGTGAAAATATCGCAGAAGGCGGAGTACTTGGAAATATTGCTTATGAAACGGGAAAAGGAGTAACAGTAGCAGGAGTTGTTGCACTGCGAAACGCAATGAATGCGCATAATCTTGCAAAAGATGTTGGAATTGCACTTACCAGTGGATTTAGTAATCCAGCTAAAGTTAAGGCATTTAACAAAGCAGAAGAACAACTGGGAATGAAACTCTATGACGCAATTGGCGCAGGGTTTTTAGATGGTATTCGAACCGCAACTGCAGATATTGTGGCAATTGGAAATACAATTGACGATGTTGATTTTTATCAAAATCCGGTTGCAAAAAAGCAGTTGTATCATAAAGTTGGAAGACCGCCAAGACCAAATTATGAATTACAGCGGAGGATGTAAAAATGAAAAATAGAATATTTTGGAATGTAGACACACAAATAGATTTTATGCGACCTAATGGTAAACTACCAGTACAAGACGCACAACATATCGAACCAACTCTTGCAAAACTTACTCAATATGCTAAAGAAAAAAGTATTTATGTTGTAAATACAGCTGACTGGCATCGTGAGGGTGATTCAGAAATTGATGTACTAAATCCTGACTTTATTAATACCTATACACCGCATTGTATCGCAAATACACCTGGTGCTGAATTTGTTGATGCAACAAGACCCGAGAATGCATATATTATTGATTGGAATGCAAAAAAGTATGACGTAGATAGTGTAAAAAATACACATAACTTAATTTTGTATAAGAATGAATTTGATGTATTTACAGGAAATCCTCATGCGGACGAAATTGTTGCAGTACTGCAACCTGATGAAGTAATTATGTATGGTGTCGCAACAAATGTCTGTGTTGACAAAGCAATAAAAGGACTCATACAACGAGGAATAGATGTGACAGTTGTTGAAGATGCAATTAAACATCTTCCACACCTTGATGAAATGAACCACCCACTATACAAAGGATTGGAAGGAACACTTGCAGATTGGGATATGTTAGGGGTCAAACGCGTTAATCATCGGTATATACTGTGAAAACATTCATTGTTGATACGGACATTGGAACTGATTTGGATGATACACTTGCATTACTCTATGCGTATAATCATCCAGATGCACATGTTGCAGTCGTTTCAACCGTACATGGAAATACGGATATTCGTGGAAGAATTGCGCAAACACTTTTTAATGAACTTGGTGATTCGCCGATTATTCTTCCTGGTGCAAAAAATCCATTAAAGTCAAAAACAATACACTGGACTGGATATGAAGCAAAAGGAATGAATCTTGCCTTGACTCAAATAGTTGCGTGTACTCCTGCATATTTTTACCCTGAGTTTGTTGAACATGGCGCGACAATTGTTGGATTAGGTCCACTCACAAATATTGCGCATTTTGTAGATAAGTTTCCTGAACTTGCAAAACAAACAACGCTGTATTTTATGGGAAGTGTTCGAGAAGAAAATGGTCGCTATGTTCCAGATTCAAAAGGACATAATGTACAAATGGATGAATTGGCAGCTCAAAAAGTGTTTGATTCCAAAATGCGCATAACTGTTATTCCTAAAGAAATTGTAAAAACAATTGCGTATTCGCTTAATGATATACTTACTATTCCTCAAGCACAGAAAGTTATTCGACCTCACGCAAAGGCATGTATTGATGATATGGGATTTTTTGATTTTTATATGTATGATCCACTTACTATGGCACTTGCAATTCAACCTGATTTAGGTGAATATGAAACAAAACAGAATATACGAGTTGTGAGGGAATTAAAAAAACCTATTCGTGAGATTATGCGTGAATATGTGTTTGGAGATATGAGATGAAAATGAATACTAAAAATAAAAATTTCATTCAAAAATATTTTGCTGATTGGAATATATGGGAAAAATCATGGTTAATTGTTTCATTAGGAATTATGTTTATTTTATCCATGTATTGGCAATCAAACATCATAAGTATAATTGCATCATTAACTGGTATTATTACTGTTGTTCTTGTTGCAAAAGGGAGAATTAGTAACTATTATTTCGGGTTTGTAAATGTTGTACTATACGCATATGTTGCATTTCAATGGCAATATTACGGCGAAGTAATGTTAAATGTACTCTATTTTTTCCCTATGCAAATATATGGATTATGGTATTGGACTCAATTTGCAAAATCAACAGATAAAGTCTATGTCAAACGAATGACACTCAAACAAATAATTGTTTGGATAATTGTAATTATTATAGCAGTTATTGGATATGCATTTTTTTTAGATGCAATAGGTGGAAGCTTACCAATTCGCGATTCAGTAACAACAATATTATCAATTGTGGCAATGATATTCATGGCAAGACTCTATATTGAACAATGGGTTTTGTGGATATTAGTGAATATATTTTCCATTTATATGTGGCTTGAGACATTATGGGCTGGTGGAAGTGATATCGCAATTTTAGTCATGTGGAGTGCATATTTAGTTAATGCAGTATATGGACTAACAAATTGGATTCTGTTGTATAACAAACAAGCATAAAAGAACATGAGGTCAGGATATGAAAAAGAAAAAAACGGGATTTATTGGAGGAAAATTTTTACCACTACACCAAGGACATGTATTTGCGATAATGCAAGCAGCAACTCAAGTTGAAAAGTTATATGTCATCCTGTCATATTCTGTAAAAAGAGACAACTATTTATGTCAAAAAGATGGCTGTAAATATATCCCTCATCAACAACGATTATCTTGGCTGAGGAAACTAACTGCAAATTTTGATCACATACAAGTAATTGCTATTGAAGATACGGATAGTGATGACGATTATAATTGGGAAAATGGTACAAAAAAAATCAAAAAAGCTATTAATGAACCAATAGATGTAATCTTTGGTTCAGAAAAAGAATATACAGATATTTTTGCGAAGTTATATCCGTCTGCGTCATATGTTCTCATTGATGAGAAAAGAGAAATTATTCCAATTAGTGCAACACAGATTCGAAAAAATATATTTGATAATTGGAACTATTTACCGCAAATAGTCAGACCTTTTTTTATAAAAAAAGTAATGATTGTTGGAACTGAAAGTTGTGGTAAGACTACGCTTGTTCAATCACTTGCACTATTGTATAATACTTATGCTGTTTTTGAATATGGTCGTGAGCATATAATTACTATAGGTGGAGTAGATTGTTTGCAAGAAGACGATTATATTCAAATAGCTATCACTCAAAAAAAATTAGAATATGGCGCTATACAAAAAGCAAACAAAGTATTATTTTGTGATACTGAAAGTATTGTCACAAAATATTATGCACAATTATATACTCATGTGAGAGATACGACACTTTTTGAAAAACTTGCACAAGTCAATTCATACGATTTATGGCTTTTTTTAGAACCTGATGTTAAATGGGTTAATGATGGATGGAGAGAACATGGCGAGAAAACTACGAGAGAAAAAAATTCACAATTGCTTAAGAATATGTTACAAAAACAAAACATTGTGTTTCACACTATCAAAGGTACTTATAACCAACGATTGGAAAAAGCAAAAAAACTTGTTGATAAGGTTTTGCAAATATGAAAACACTATTTGTATATAAACATGGAAAAAGACTATTTAAGAGTCATAATTTTGTCAAAAGATATATTTTAGGAGGAAAACATTGAAATCGTTAATAATAGGAAGATTTAACCCGTTATGTAAAAATCATGTAAATCTTTTCAAACAAGCATTAACATTAAATGAAAAACTCATTATTGGATTAGGCGTTCCTGATTATAATAGAGCTGCAGAAGTCTTTGAATTTCCCGAGCAACTTGCACAATATAAATTACAATATTTATTTGATTTTCAAACAAGAAAAGATTGGATTTCGTCTGTAACACAAAAACAAAATACAAGTATTATCGCCATACCTGATATTTTTAATCCAAAGCAGTATGAGCAACACGTCCATCGACAACTTGAAAAAGAAGGTTTTTCTTTAGATGATGTTGTATTAGTTGGAGAAAATAAAGATACGTATTCTTGTTTTACAAAAACACCAATACATGTCACGACTACCGACGTAAAATATCATGCAACACATGTTCGTGATGAGATCAAAAAAATAGGAAAAAGTAATCGATTAGCGATTGATTTAACTACAGAACAACGAAATATCATTATCAACGCACAACGTCAGCAAAAAGGTCTTCAATTTATCATAAAAGCATTAAATGAAAGTAAAGCAAACCATCTTCAATATACTACTGATGAAATAAGAAAAGAATGTGTTAAGTACAAAGGTTTTAATACAATGGTGACGTATCCTACACCTGAAGGATTTCAAAGAGAAGTTTTAGTAACAAAAGATGCAGTTGCGATTTTATATATTGACGAAGATAATAACGCATGGTTTAACAAACAATATAGAAGTGCAAAAGATGCAATCACTTTAGGAGTTCCCGCAGGAATGAGTGATAAAAAAGATGTTTCTGATTTAGAACTTGCAGTGCAAGAACTTGAAGAAGAACAAGGAATAAAAATACATCCTTCTCAAGTTTCTTATGTTGGCACATATGGTGCTTCGCAAGGAATCATTACTGAAGAAGTATCTTTATTTGTTGCAAGAGGAAAAGGAACATACGTTGGTCAAAAACTCGATGATGGAGAAGAACATATTAGTGTAGAAAAAATACCTGTACATTCATTATTTCAAGATAAATTTCAGTTTGACTGTTGGCGAGTTCCACTGTTACTCTCCTATATTAAAGAAAATTATTTTTGAGCAACTAAAGCCATATTTGTAACAGGATAAGAAAGTTGTTCTGATGTTTTTGAATCATACAGCGCAACTTTATTTTTCCAATGATGTTCTTTTGTCCAGTCACTGCTATATGCCCGAGTTCCTTCTAAAATGGTAAATCCTATATTTTCAACTTCAGATCTCCATTTAGATAAATCCCAAAAACCAAATTGTTCTTGCATTTCACTTTTCCAATTATCAGTGTACATATATTTAGTTATAAATTCATATGCATCTTTTAGCGAAAGTGCAAAAACTTCTCCAAGGTTTGGATTTTGCACTCTCTCAAACTGTACTCGTGAGCTTTCATCATATAATCCCTTATCTCTTTGTGTTTGTAAATAATCCTGTGCAAACTGGATGAATCTTCCATAAGGGGATAATTCTTCGAGTTGAGAAACAAATTCTGTTTTATTTGTTGCACAACAAATGGGACTCGTTACAGAAGAACTATCTTTTTGGCATTGCAAATAAACACGTTTGTCAGCCTGAGACGGCCCAACAACATCTCGAATTAATAATCTTCCCCCTGGTTGTAATTGTTGATATTTAAGTTGTAAATATTCACGCAGTGTTTCTTCACCTTGTCCGTATGAGAATAATTCGTGTGTTGTAGAGTTACAAATAACCGTATCAATCGAATTATCTTGAAATATTTTTTCAAGTACATTACGTTGGTGAAAATGAGTAAATGTTTCACCAAAAAAACCTGCGCGTAATGCTTCAATACATCTACTATAAAATTCACCCGTTATTTCAACTCCGATTAAATCAGAATCGGGAAAATCCTGAGCAATTTTCATTAAAAGTGAACCTGTTGAACAACCCTCATCAACAATCTTTCCTTCTTTGATAAATGGTCTTATTTCTCCATATTTTTTTTCTAATAATGATGGATTATCCATTCCCATCGCATAAGTATTGTAATCTCTTCCGTCTGTTATGTCCCCTGTTTCTGTTAAAAGAGGATCTGTTGAAAGTCTCAGTGCTCTTCGCATCATCCAAGGGTGATTTTGCCAAACTCTGTGTGTAGCTGGATGTAATACTGATTGAATTTCATAATTACTATCCCAATTTTCTTTTTCGATGACTATTTTTTGTAATACATCCAAAGGTCTGAAAACAAGTTTTTTGGAAGTTAATTCTGCAGGAAGTATTGCAAAACCTAAATTCGCATATAATGTAGATAAACTCGGAGTTGAACTGAGAACCACAGTATTTTTAGGCGTTAACTCAAGTTCGCCTTCAGTCTGTTCATAAATTTCAGAAATTACTTGTTTTGCAAATCGTGGATTATTTGGAAAATGTGGAATAGCAATAATTGGAGTCCGCATAATGCCATATTGCGCCAAATTTTCTGCAAAACCGCGAACAGATTGTGTTCGTAATCCAATTGGAACTGGACTGTACCGACAAGTATCAAGATTAGCTGATGTTATTGCAAATATAACTGAATCAAGAGTTGTTAAATTGGAAGGAGGTCTCTGAAAATCAAATTGTATGTCATCAAAAGATGATGTAAAAAGCTTTGCCAAATATTCTTCTTGAAACTGTGTATTTACTAAATGCCGTCCTGGAAATAAAATGTGCATAGCAAAGGTAATATATAATTTATTTATAAGTGTTACTTTTTAGTAGTATTTTTCAAACCAAGTACCGTTACTCTATCGCCCACTTCAACGTGCACCGTATCTTCAAATGTAACAGGATACATTTTATGTTTTCCATCAATATAAATCATCCCTGTACGATTATGGGACTTAAGCTGAACAGATTTTGCATATCCGTTTGAAAATGAACTTTCTCGATGAACATAGTGACAAAGCGAATCATCACTAAATTCAACTCCTCCAGCCCATTTTGCCCAGCCACTCACACCATTTTTTGTTGAAATAAGTAAACCACTATCTTTTGCAAATTCACCATTAACTGTATAAACATGTGGTCCAGCAGGATTTTCATCTGCAAACAGAATCTCATTTAACGCTCTTTCAGCAATACGTGACCCATTAATTTTCACATTCAGTCGTGCAACTAAAATTCTTGGTAATGAATCAAATTGTTGTAATGCATCTTTAAGCGTAGACGCGGTTTGAGATAAGTAAAATCCGTAACTCCCATTTGGGTTTTTTGTTCGAGGGTCTGAATTCACTCCAAGTAATAAACCATTTTGGACATAGTGTGCAACATCAATAAATGTACCATCTCCCCCCACAGGTATAATTAAATCGTATTTCTCTAGAGTTGTCACATCACCTCGATATAAAACATCCGTGTTTAATCCACATTCGTTAGCTGTTCGTATAACAGATTCAATATTTCGTGCATTTGCCTCATGACTTGGAAGTAATCTTGTTTTTTGTTTTTGTGCATAAGCGCGTATTTTTTTATCTTCGGATTGAGAATAGAATTCCCATACACTTTTTTTATATGCAATGAGTGTTTTCATCGAGCCCTCCAGCAGTTATTCATGTTATTTGTTCGATTTTAGTTTTTAATCGTTGGTATCTATTTGTGAATCGTAATGGTAATTGACTTTCACGATTATCGTACCCAAACGCTGTTTTAGATGTAATAATATTGGGTGGGGATTGCACACGCTTAAATATTGTATTATTAAACTGTCTAACAAACCATTCTAAATCTTTAACAAAAATTTGCGGGTCATCTAAACCCCAACGCGTCATCAATCTTTCATCTATTTTAAGATTTTTTGCAAGTGTTCCTTTTTTATACCAATCTAATATATCAGCGGGTTCAACTCGATTATAATCTAGTAATTTAGTTAATAAGGCATCATGATATCCAAATTTCATCGGATCAATTTGTGCGTGTTTTAATTCTGCTGTTGGTGCAATTTGTTCATCTCCAAATCGATATAAATCATCAGGAATAAGAGATTGGGGAATTACTTCATCTTGAAATATTTCATCATTAAGATACTTTGCTAATGCAAATACTTCTGTTTTTGTTAAATCAGCTATGGGTGCAATTGCACCCCCAATGTCTCCATATAATGTCGCATACCCTAGCGCAGTTTCAAGTTTATTCCCATTATTTGTAAATACCGCGTTAAAGAGCGGTGCAATTCCTGCTAAAACACTTGCACCTCGAATTCGTGCCTGTACATTTTCTTTATGAAATTCACTAAATGTTACATTGTGTTTTTGTGCATATTGTTGAATAACATTTTCTGTTGTATCAACCATTTCTTGAATGGGAAGCACATCATACACTAAACCTAATTTTTTTGCTACATGTTCTGCAGCATTTTTTGTCTTTTGCAAATTATATACACTTGGTAAATTGACTGTATAAATTTTTTCTGCTCCAACTGCCCTTTGTAATAGTGCCGCAACAACTGAACTATCTAATCCACCACTGAGTCCTATAACATAATTAGGTTGGGTTTTTTCTCCACGAATATCCTTTAAATGTAAAATTCCGTGGATGATTGCATTATATTTTTGTGCAATTTTTGATTCCTCGATTCTCACGGTTGGTTTGTGATTTTGGGTAAAATCAGTAATAATAACTTCGTCTTCAAATGGCTTTTTTGCAATCGCAATTGGTTGTGCTTGCGCATCATAGACAGTAGTTCCACCATCAAAGGTAATAATATTTTTTCCATTATTTTGTGCGCCCGTATTATTTACATATAAAAACGGTTTAAAATCACTACCTATTTCATCTCGCAAAAACGCAACTCGTCTGTCTCG